>DOEZ01000651.1 GCA_003532715.1 Planctomycetaceae bacterium | reverse complement strand
CGGGGGGCCGAAGGCCCAAGAGGTTCTCGTGCCAGCCTGCAGCCCTCTTGCGGCTGCGCCGCACCGATAGACGAGCTATCGGTGCTACCCGCCGCCCGCTGTCTGCTTGGCGAACGATTGCCGGTCGGTCGGCAGCCGTGAAGAAATGAACCCGGCAAACCGGAAAAACCCGTCAAAACGCTTGACACGGAGCCGGGTTAACTGTAACAATGACGGCAGTGCGTGGTAGCCTCTGGGGAGACGCTACTCCGGAGGGGTCTTTTCTTTGAGGGGAGAATTGCTATGAAGAAGCGAAGAGTCGGCTTCACTCTGGTCGAGCTTCTGGTGGTGATTGCGATCATCGGAATCTTGATCGCCCTGTTGTTGCCCGCCGTGCAAGCGGCGCGCGAGGCGGCGCGAACTGCTGACTGCACGAAGAACCTGAAGCAGTTGGGTCTTGCCGCGTTGAACTTCGAATCGGCGTACAAGCGGTTCCCGCCCGGAATGCTGCTCGGATGGAATGCCGAGACTTCCGTCGTTCCCACCCAGCACCAATGCATGGGCGTGTTGGTCCACCTGCTGCCCTACTGCGAAGAGACGGAGATTTACGATCGAATCGCCATGTCGCAGAAGCCCAATCCGACCGGCACGAACCACGTGCCAAATCCGAATACGTTGCCCTCGTTGGGCAATTTTACGGGCCAATGGGTCTCGCTCGTCGATGTCGATAAGACGGCCCGGCCGTGGTACAGCGGCCATCCCGATGTCTTTTCGACGAGCCCGATTAGCGGCGCGGCGTTCACCAACATCACAACATTCCGCTGCCCGTCGACGCCCGAGCGACGCGCGCAGTACGTCGTATCGATTCTGGGCGGCCACGCGACCGACATGCAGGCGTTGACGCACACCAGTATCGGAAGCCGACTCGGGCGCACCAGCTACCTGGGCGTGGGCGGCTATCTCGGCAAGGTCGGCGCCGCAGCCGGCAACCTTGCGGACTTCCCAGCCCCCGGCTTGTCAACCTCGAAGGACAAGCTCAAGGGCATCTTTTTCAACCGGTCGAAGACGACGATTCGCGACATTCGCGACGGGACGGCCACGACGCTCCTGTTCGGCGAGAGCACGGGGGTGGGCGTCACCGGAGCGGGGACTCCGCCGATCACGAGAAAATCCGATCCCTGGAGTTGGATCGGTTGCGGCGTGATGTACACGAAAAACCATTGGGATTTTCCAGACTGGAAAGAATACCGCGAATTCAGCAGCGACCACGGCGACGTGACGATGTTCTGCTACGCCGATGGTTCGGTCAGCTCGATCAGCAAGAGCATCGATCCGATGATTTTTGTGAGCCTCAGCAGCATGGCCGAGGGTCAACAAACGGAACTCGGCCCGAATTAGCCTCCGTTGCGCGAACAACCGTAGGGTGGGGCGATTTCAGCGAGTCTTGTCGGAAAGGCATGGATTCCACGGAAAAACTCGCTGCAATCGCCCCACCCTACTTGTCTCCAAGTAGGTCCCGCTCGCCGAGCGGGACCTTGCGACGCGGGCGACCGGAGGGGATTACGTTGTTCGCCTTGGGGTATCGAGGTGACATGGTGGGTGTCTTGAAGTCCCTTCGTGTCTTGAAGTTCCTTCTATGAGTTCACAGGGGAAGGCTACCGTTCATTGACATCTTGATTTCGGTCCTTCCAGGCGTATAGGGCAGCCAGCACTTCGCTGTATAGCGATTCGGCAGTGGTGTAAGAACATCGCACATGATGCTTATCAATCCACGCCTTGAATTGGCGCAGGCCAGTGATGCGGCTTTTGATGGCGTCGAGCGACTCAGTGGTAGCATTACCGGTGTCGTCCACTTCCGCTAATCGGTGTTCTTCACAGTCCCGTCGAGGCCACGCGTAGTTCTCATCCACGACAAATGGCAGTACCTCGATGCCATCTTGCTTTGCCTTTTCACATTCGAGCCACGTAATGCTCTTGCATTGTGGCGACTGCTGACTATCGGGAACCCAGCCATATCGGTGGGCTACGATTACGACTAGAACATCGCACCCCGATACTTCCTCAAGGCATTTCTCCAACGGAGGCTTGTGTCCGCTGGCTGGGAAGTACTCTTGCATCCTGGGCATGAAACCGGCCTCGATAGCCGCCTCTTTTGCTTTGTCGCGGTAGGCCTTTAGGTCTTCAACCGTCGAAGAAATGAAGACAATCGGTGTTGTCTTGTTGCGATTCGTTCGCGCCAATGCACCCACATCGCTCGTGGCTAGTGTGTTCGCGGTGATTCGTACGATTTCATCACAAACCCATTGTCGAAGGATCCTCGCCGAGTTGACAGCCTTGTCGCGTTGAGTGACTCGGTCCTCGCTCCCGTGTTCGCGGGAGTACTTGCATAAGTCAGCCCACGCGTCCAACGCTACCGACGGCTTTGGAAGTCGCTCCTTCGGGTAGAATCTTTCGAGTTCCACGATAGCCAGCCACACTGGATGTGGATCGACTCCGGGCGTCTTGTTGCCTGTAATCGGATCAGGAAAATACTCTTCCGTGATTTCACTTTGTTCGAAGTCGCCCCACGAATCGAGTTCATCGCGAACGACCTCTAGGGCATGAAGCCAAGACGCGCGGCGCGATATCGGATCGTCTGTGTGGCTCGACGAGTGTCGGTGCCCAGTCATATCGTCACTTCCCGGATCTTCGGCTATTCCCCGCTTTCGCGCCTCAAGAAGTGAGTCGCTCAGACGCCGTGCGGCTTTAGTCCAGTTCCACCACACAGCAAGTTCATGCTTGCCTTCCCTTCCAACGGGAAGGCCCGACGCTTCGAGTTCCTTCTTCTCGTTTTCATCCAACTCCCTCGTGTCGGCCAAGTCAGAATAGAGGGCATTGACAACATGTTGCCAAGTAATGATCGCCGGGTCCGTTACGGTCTTCTGTCCTATCACTTCATCCCATTTTCGGTCGCCATCGGTTCGCCAGCGATGCAACGCGGCATCCACTTCGGCATGTTCTCTTCCCGTGAAGAATCCCAGGTCTCGTGCTTCTTCTACAATTCCGAGCATTGGCCTCGCCAGGTCTTCGCCGGCAAGCCCTTTTTCCAGAAGAACCAAGGCTCGATTGCCGAGATCCGCCAATCGACGCCGACCATCCATCGTGTTCCTCCACATACGCTCTTGTTGGAGGTGATTCCTCTTCGTAACGTGCAATGCCGGCGGCGAGGCGTGAGGCGGAACAACGGAACCTCCAGAAATGTGGGTCGGACCAATGATGGTAACTGGTCCGCCATCTCCGCCCGGCCCACCGGCCCCGCCCGTGATAAGGACATCTCCGCCCCTGCCTTCGCCGGGTCTGTCAAGACTACCGATGGGCGCCACCTGATTTTCGGCTTCTTCGAGCAGCTCCACAAAACGAGGTAACTCCAAATCAGCAACATCGCAGACATCCATGTCGTGATGCCGACACACCTTGGCACGAAGCTTCAGGAGAGCTTCCCGTCGGTCACCGCCGATCTAGTCGCACCGAACGACAAGCTGATTGTATGCCCTGCGGACGTCCTTGGGACCTTCAGGCGATACCGTATCACCGGCAAGAACATCGATGAAGGTCCGAGCATCGCCCTTCTCGGCCCGCATCTTGGCTTGCGCGATCACATGATAAGCGGCCGGCGAGCCCTTTTCCAATGCGGGATTGAAGACCGCTCCATTCTCTTCATACAGTCTCTTCACCCGGTAGTAGTCCTCCACCGTCCAGATATTCCCTGGCCCTGGGTTGAACGACTGCCCGTCGCTATTGCGAAGGACCGAGGAATCCTCATTGGTTTCAGTGGACATGACCGCTGGGCAGCTTGCGGCGGCTTTGACGCTTGTAGCAGTGGCCTCTTGGGGTTGTGTCGGAAGAGACACTTCTGGCACCTCGTCCAGGGAGGCCAAGCGGTCGATGGAATTCAGGGTCTTCTGAACGTGCTTGATTGCTTGGTCGAGTTCCCAGCCGACGCTATTCAGATTGGGGTAATAGTCGCGGTACTCGGCCAAGTTGCAGAACTCGGCTTTCTGCACACCCTCGTGAATCTGCCGTACTATCTCTGCCGCCTGTCGCAGACACTGCGACACAGCCCCCGAACCCTCGGGCGGGTTCAGTATCCGGGGAGCTAGTTGTTGAAGAACCAGGCGGAGCGAGTCAAAATCCAGCTTGTGGCGGCTCCAATGAGTTGGCCCGGTCACGCCGTTCTCGAAATCCTCCTGGAAGCCTCGGCCCAGTTTCGCTGCAAGGCCTGCGACCTTCTTCGCTTGATCGAGGAAATCGATTACAGAAGACTCGTCTGCCATGATTTCGCCTTTTGTATTATGGATGACTTGAGCAGCGGCGAGTAAGGCGTTCTACGCCGCCCAATCGGCGCATAGAACCTCGGCTTGTTCCAGAACCAGCTTGGTCGCCTCCGTTTGCAGGTTGGGCGGGTAGCCGTGTTTGCGGAGGATCCGCCTTCTTGGCCGTCATGCGAACCTACCTTTCAACCGGGCTGGGCCGGGGGCAACCGCCGAAAGGCTGGTGAAGACAGTAGCCCCCAGCCCGATTCGGCCCGCCGAGGAGCGACCCCGACGAACACCCGGCAGAACAAGTATACCCATCCCAGCGAGGTCATGCGAGACGGCGACCCCAAAGCCTAGTTTCGTCAGCAAAAACGATCACAAACCCGTCTTCCGACCGACCAACCCACGCGTCTCTTTGATACAAGCGGAAAAAGGATAGCGGAAAAAGGGGAAAAGTCCAATTATTGACGGGTGGGGCGGTTGTGGTAGATTGGGTCCATGCCGCGAACAGCCCGGATCGCTCCTGGTGGAATGGTGTTTCACATAGTCTACCGTGCGAACGCACGCGCGCGGATTTTCGGCAAGGAGGGCGACTACGCGGGCTTCGGACGTGTGATGAAGGAGACGTTGGCAAAGAGGCCGATGCGGATTTTGGGTTACCTGATCATGCCCAACCACTGGCATCTTGTACTTTGTGGGTTTATTCACCGCCGAGACGCGGAGACGCGGAGAAGTTCTTGGAGTCGTGGGGGCGGACTTCTGGGTAAGGTCCAGGTGCAAGCTGAAGGCAGGGAGAACGACGTCGAAGCTGGTGCAAGCCGGCAAGGCAAGGCCGGCAAGGATGGGCAAGCCATCCATGGCACACGGCGGGCGGGACCTTGGGCTGCCATCGACGATATCCCGAAGGGATTCCGTACGAGAGCCCTTCAGGCTATTGCCGAAAACACGATTCGGGCTATTGCGGAAAACGTGCTTCGGGCTACCGCCGAAAACATGCCGCTTTGGACCAATTGCTGAAACCGGCTACCCGCGTTCGCAGCTTCTCGGGGGGCGACGTTGCCGATCTCAGATCTCAGGTTTTTGGCTTGGCCGCCTGTGGTCGGGCGTTCGGCTGGCGAAGGTCCCTTCCGGCGGAAGGGACCTACACGAGGAGGGACCTACTGGCCGGCTTGGTTGGGGCGGCTGGGTGTGCGACAATGGAACCATGACGCTTGCCTTGCCCGACATTCCTGATCTTGCGGCCTGCCTCGAACGGCTTTGGCGACAGATTCCGGTCGGCCGGGTTGCCACTTACGGCGATTTGGCCGACGCGCTGGGCGACCGGATTGCCGCTCGATGGGTCGGGCACTGCGCGATGCACCACGCGCACGACGACGACTGCCCGTGCCATCGGCTCGTGCGGGCCGATGGCGGGTTGGGGAACTACATTTCGGGCCGGATCGAAGACAAAAGGCGGCGGCTGCGGCGCGAAGGCGTCGCGTCGCGCGACGGATTGGTGAAACTGGCCGACCATCGCTTCACGCGGTTCGAAACCGACCGGCCGCTGGTTGCGCTCCGCCGGGCACAAGAGGCGATTGTCGAGCACGTCTCGCTTCGGCCGCCGCGGAAGCTCCCCGAACTGGTCGCGGGCGTCGATGTGTCGTACACCGCCTCGGGCGAGGGCGTGGCCGCCTACGTGCTGGCCGAGGCGGCGTCGGGCAACGTCGTCTGGAAGACAATCGTCCGTCGGCCAGTTCGCTTCCCCTATATCACAAGCTTTCTGTCGTTTCGCGAGTTGCCGCTGCTGGTCGATCTGCTCGACGAGGTCGATCGACAGGTTCACCGGGCCGACGTCGTGCTGGTCGACGGCAGTGGCCTGTTGCATCATCGCCACGCTGGAATCGCCACGCACCTGGGCGTGCTCCGGGGCCAATCGACCGTCGGCGTGACGAAGAAGCTGCTGTTCGGGACGGTCGATATCGGGGGGATGCGTCCCGGCGAGTCGCGGCCCGTGCTGATTGACGGCGAGCCGCTCGGGGTGGCCTTGCGGGCGACGGCGGGCAGTCGGCGGCCGATTTTTCTCTCGCCCGGCCACCGCATCGACCGGGCCGGGGCGGAGGCGACGGTTCGGGCCGTGCTTCGCGGGCGTCGCCTGCCCGAGCCACTCTATTGGGCCGATCGACTCAGCCGTGAGGCGGCGCGGGAGTCGGTACACTTCAGCCAAATGGAGCATAAACCTGACGATTCGGGAAAAGGGGAAACGGGCGAAAGGTAACACTTCAGCCAAATGGAGCCTTAACCCAACGATTCGGGAAAAGGGGAAACGGGGAAAAAAGGAAAAAAGGCTGAGTGACCTCAACGTCACCCAGAACAAGAAACTCGTGAGTTTTTCCCTTTCCCCCCTTTTCCCTTTTTCCGATCCTTAAGGACCACTTCAGACGGCTGAATGCTGACGGGAGTCTTCTGTTCCCAGGGGACCGGACGAAAGCGACGATGAATCGTCGCACTTCAAGACCTGGCCCCTCGTCCCACGCCTCCCGCCCCGCGCCCCTCGCCTCCCGAAGACCCTCTTGTCGCCCGGGGCGTTGCTCGCTATCCTGGGAAGCTAGCCCTGAAGCTGGGTGGGAGTGGCTTCGTCGTTTGGGGCATGGCTGCAATGGGCCGTCGTGGTAGGATGAAAGAATTCCCCGTGCGGATTCCGGCCGCTGGGTGGATTGTCAAGTTCTATTGCTCACACCCGGGGGCGGGTGTGCTACATTGTCAAATTCTGTTGCTCACAGCCGGGGGCGGCTGTGCTACATTGTGCGAACTTACGTTTCCGTCTGTTTTCGATCGTTTTTTCTATTACGTTTTTTTGGGAGAGCAGTGAATGGCAGCTCAAATTGATGCCGACAAATGCACCGGTTGTGGAGAATGCGTCGAGTCTTGTCCGTTGGACGCCATCGAGATGCAAGACGACAAGGCCGTCGTGGATGAAGATGTGTGCGGCGACTGCGGCGCGTGCGTGGATGTCTGCCCGTCCGAGGCCATTTCGGTCGAGTAGTTGGCCGCGGTGCTTTTTGAACTTCGGCGAATCCGAACCTAACGTGGCGGCGGGTCATTTTGCGGTGGCCCGCCGCCTTTTTTTGGATGCGACCACATGGACGGCCAAACTGTCGAATCGATCGGGATCGTCGGCGCGGGGCTGATGGGCACGGCCGTCGCCGCCGCGTCGCTCGCCGCCGGGATGCGCGTCGTACTCGCCGACGCCGATCCGGGGGCGTTGGAGCGCGCGGGTGAAAACGTCCGCGACCAATTGGCCGAGTTGGGACGCGCTCCGCCCGGCGAAACAGAGACGCTACTTGCCGAGCGGCTCGTCGTCGCGCCGCGGTTCGACGCGATGGCGTCGTGCGATCTGGTGCTCGAATCGATCGTCGAGGACGCCGCCGTCAAAGGGCGGCTGTATGCCGAACTGAGCCCCTGGCTGGCCGACCGGGCCGTCTTGGCGACCAACACGTCGACCATTCCCATCGAGCAACTGGCCGCCACGGTGCCGTGGCCCGAGCGATTCTGCGGGCTGCATTTTTTTCATCCCGTCGCCCAGCGGCCCCTGGTCGAGGTCGTTCGCGCCCCGCAGACGTCGGCCGCGACCGTGGCGACGGCCGGGCGATTCGTCGCGGCGGTCGGGAAGGAGGCACTGGTCGTCGCCGACGGGCCGGGGTTCGTCGTCAATCGTCTGTTGATGCCCTATCTGACCGAGNNGAGGCGGTCGAACTGCTGTTGGACGGCGCGGCGGTCGAACGGGTCGAGCGTGTGGCGACCGAGTTCGGCATGGCCAAGGGGCCGTTGCGACTGATCGACGAGATTGGGCTCGACACGGTCGTCGCCGGCGGCAAGGTGCTGTGGCGAGCCTTTCCGAAGCGAATCGTCCTTTCGCCGCTGATGGTCGGCTTGTACAAGGCGGGCCGGTTCGGCGTGAAGTCGGGTGCTGGGTTCTTTGACTATACGAACTGCGACGGCGATGAAGAGCGGCCAGTCGATACATTCGCGTTGCAGAAGATTGCCGAGTGGGCCAGGGCTCCGCAACGAGTCGACGACGAACCATTGCGCGATCGGCTTTTTTTGCCGATGGTTGCCGAAGCGGCCCNNAGCAGCCCGGCGGAGATCGATACGGCCGTGGTTCTCGGGCTGGGCTTTCCGGCTCGGCGGGGCGGCCTTTTGCGGTGGGCCGACACGATCGGCTCGGCGGCGCTGGTCGAACGGTTCGGGCGGCTCGAAACACTCGGCCCCCGCATGGAGCCTCCGGAGCTGCTGCGACGCATGTCTAACAAGAATCAACCGTTTTACGCCCCGTGAGATACTAACCCGAAGCGCCAGCGAGAGG
>DOEZ01000464.1 GCA_003532715.1 Planctomycetaceae bacterium | reverse complement strand
CTTGTCCTTGGCGCTGGGCTTGGCGTCGATCAGCCAGTAGCCGCCGGCCTGGCGAAACAGCATCTTCGATCCGTCGAACGAAAGGGCGTAATCGGACGCATTGTCGACAAGCGTCGAGGCCTCGCGTTTCTTGATGTCGAATATCTTGATTGCCGGTTTGGCATAGCTCTCGCGGCCATAGAAGGCGGCGCCGGAGTCGACGAAGAGAAGCATTCCCTTGACGGCCTCGAGGCGTCCGCGGTTCTCGGCGGCCAGGGGGACACGCAGGACGCGTTCGGCGAGTCCCTCGAAGTCGATCCGGTCGCCCTTTGAGGCTTCGTCTTTCTTCTCATCATCGTTCGTCTGCTCGTCGTCGGACGGTTTGGGGGCGTCGTCTGGCTTGGGCGCGTCCTCCGGTTTGCCGGCGTCCGGGTCTTGCTCGTTCTTGGGGGTCGCGGCGTCCTTCTTGTTGGCCACGGTGGCTTCGTCGCTTTCGTGTCCAAAGAGATTCGGCACGTCCTTGCGAAGCGCGAGCGCGAAGATGCCGACCTGTCGATTGCCGGCGAAGTTCCATTCGATCGTGCTGACCTGCGGCGCGTAGTCACGGGCAGCGAGAAAGAACAGGTAGTTTCCCTCGGGATCCCAGACGGGGTTATTTTCGTCGCCCAGCGGGCCGGTGATCCGTCGGAGAAGGCCGTCGGCCACGCTCCAGATGTAGATCGACCCATACGACGACGGATCGCTCAGCGATAGGGCTAGGTAGTCGCCCTTGGGCGACCAGGCGAAGTCGCGCAGCAGACCCTCCGGCTCNNACGACCAGCGTTTTGTCCTCGATCGTAAGCACGAACAATTTGCCGCGATTGTCGGACAAGGCGATCCGCTTTCCATCGGGCGACCACTGGGGCGCGTGAAGCATGCCGGCGAACGTGGTGGTGAGTTGCTCGGGGTCACCGGCGCCGTCCTGGTTGATCAAGTAAACCTGTTCTTCACCGGAGCGGTCGGAAACGAAGGCGATTTTCGCGCCGTCAGGCGACCAAGCGGCCCATTTGTCGTGCGCGCCGGACGAATTCGTCAGGTTTCGCGTGACGCCCTTCTCGATCGGGACGGTGAACACGTCGCCACGCGCGACGAACACGGCCCGCTGGCCCTTGGGACTGAGCCCGAAGCTCTCGATATTCTTCTCGGCCGAATAGCGCGAGGGCCGCATCGCGAGGCCGTCGTGAGGAACGCGGATTGAGAGGGGACGATCCTCGTTGGTTCGCACGTCAAAAACTCGCAGCATGCCGTTGAGCTCGTAGACGATTCGCTCGCGGCCGTCGGAACTCGACCAGCGAACGTCCCACGGCTGGTGATCGGTCAGCTTGGTCACCTTTTCCGACGCGATATCGTATTTGAACAGATCGAGCGTTCCGTCACGGTCGGAGACGAAGTAGATCGCGTTGCCGATCCACATCGGTTCGCGTTCGGTCCGTTTGCTCGCGGCGATTTGCTTGGCGTCGTGGTTTTCGAGGTTGAAAATATAGAGGTCCTGCGCCCAGCCGCCTTGGTAGCGCTTCCAGGTGCGGAAATCGCGGAACAGCGGGTTGTAGACTATCTTCGCCGCGTCGGGCGAGAAATCGCCCGCGCCGGCGCTGGGCATGGGCAGCTTGGTCGGCAGGCCGCCGTCGAAGGGGACCGTGTACAACGCCGTGAGGATGCTGCCGCCGTTGGCGTCGCGCAGAGAGCGGAACAGCACGGCGCTGCCGTCGGGCGTCCAGCCGTAGACCTGGTTGTCGTATCCCCAACGCGGTGGCAGGGGTCCGGTCGCGGGGTAGTAGGTAAGCTGTCGCGGAACGCCTCCGTCGGACGGCATCACGTAGACCTGCTCGTCGCCGTCGTACTGCCCGGTGAAGGCGATCCACTTTCCATCGGGCGAGAATTTCGGGAAGAGTTCTTGTCCTGGGTGCGCTGTCAGACGGGTGGCCGTTCCGCCGGCGACCGACGCGCGCCACAGATCACCCCCGTGGCAGAAGACGACCTGGTCTCCGTGGATATCGGGGAATCGCAGGAGTCGGGTCTCTTCGGAGGCCGAGGCCGACTGCGCGAGGAACATTAGTAGGGCGAGAGGCAGAAACGATGCGGTTCTCGGGAATCGCATGGCGAGTGCTCCTTGTGAAGCGTGTTAAGGGCTGTTGGCGGGTGGGGCAGGGGACAGCGCGACACGAGCGCGGCGATTCGAGCCCGAGCCTAACAAGGTTAGCTTATGGGAGGGGGCCGTTCATGTTCCGACTGTCGTGGATAGGGTGATCGTGCGGGTTATTCACCAAATCGCGGCGTCAGACACCAAGCGCCTTCTGCATTTGTTGGCGGACCAGGGTGAGCCGGGCCAGATCGCCTCCTCGCGTCTCGGCGGTGGCCCAACCGGTGAAGCCGATTTCGTCGAGTGCTTCGCGGACCTTATCCCACGGCAGGTCGCCCTCGCCGATGTCGGTGAACTTGTTGGCCGCGCGGCTGAAGCCCTTGATGTCGAGCTTGACGCATCGGCGACCCAGTTGGCGGATCCATTCACCGGGCTGTCCGTACTTCCAGTGGTTTCCGATGTCGTAGTAGACGCCGACCCAGGGACTGTTGAAGCTGTCGACGAACCGGACCAGTTGCTCGGCCGTTTGTTCGGGTGGTCCGTCGTGATCGTAGAACATTCGGTTCCAGACGTTCTCGAACAGGATCGGCTGGCCGAGCGCGGCGGCCAGTGGCAGCAGCTTCTTGATTTCTTGGCGGCAGCGTTCTTCGATGACGTCGGGCTCGCCGTCACCGCCCTGCCCGATGACCAGGAGCACTCCGCAACCGCCGGCCGCATGGGAGACTCTCAGGCAGTGTTCGACGTTCGCGCGGCCCGCCGCGCGGTCTTCGGGATTCTCGCTCGTGAGTCGTTGCTTCCAGTGGGCATGGTTGATGGCATTGTGGACGAAGACGCCCGACTGACGAACGGCCTCGCGAGCCTGCTCGGGCGTGAAGGCGCCGGCCTGGTCGAAATCGACCCCATCGAGTCCGGCCTCGGCCGCGANNGCCGCGAGGCTCAGTCGGTTGGCCAGCGAGAGATCCTTGCCATCGAGCTTCCGTGGGATCATTCCCAGCTTGCACGAGAGAAGAATGCGTTTGCCTTGGGGCGGAGTGACAATCGCGGCGGTTTCAGCGGTGTCAGTCTCGGCGGCACGCGCGTCGACGGTCGCCGCGGCGGCCAGAGCCGCGCCGGCGGCAAGAAAACCACGACGATTCCACGAACGATTCTGGTCGGAAGTGCGGCTATGCTCTTTCACGAGGCTTCTCCTACTTTCAAGCGTATCGAGTCCGAAACGACTCTTATTGTAACCAGGGCGAGCGGTTTGTCCACCACCGAGCGTACGGCTTCCGTCCTTCTGCCCCGGCGACCACGGCACGCTTCGTCAATGAATCCGGCGCCGCGATCGCCGGTTTCTTGATATTCAACGTCGTCGTCAGGATGCGTCGTCCGGCTGGATTCGGAGAACGCGATAACCGGTACATGAGCGGCCATGCATGTCGGTCGTTCGCACCGCGATCAGATGGACGCCGGGGGACAGGCCGGGCGGCAGCTTCACGGCCCACATATGACTGGATGGACGAGGTTGGGGCATGTTGTTGTTTGCTTCGGCAAGGGCGCGATAGGCGGGATCGGCGACAAAGGTCTTGTTCATTGCGATCCAGTCGCCGTCGCCGACGCGCATTTCGACGGTCGAACGCTCGGATCCGTTGAACACGTTGGCGAGGACGGTTGTCTTGGTCGCGTCGGCCGACGACACGGCGTCGGGCGCGTGGATCTGCATTTGGTAGCTTCTGTCACGGCTTGCCGCTTTATAGTCGAGTTGGCAGTCGGCGCCGTCGAACGTCATGATCGAGTAGCCGTTTGGGGTGCCGTCGGACATGGTGGCGTGCGGAATCCCCCGCTCGTCCGGATGGCCCTTCCACCAGCACCCCGACGTCGTCCCATGGACAATATGGTGATGCGGCGCTGCGCCGCGCCAGTCGTCCTCCTGGCCGATGAAACGGTGTTCGTGGGTGTGGGTGTGCGCCGAGATCGAAATGCAAGACGGACGTTTCTCGATCATCCGAAAGAGTCGGTCGCGATCGTACATTTTGCCGATCGGAATGTGCATAAGAAGCACAACCGGCTGCTCTTCGGGAATCGAGGCGAGGTCATTCTCGATAAAGGCCAATTGCCGTGTGCCCATTCCGCCTCGATAGCCTTGTTTACCTTGCTTGTCGATCGACCATTCGACGCTGTTGATCACGATGAAATGCACGGGACCATGGTCGAAGCTGTAGTACGAAGGGCCAAAAACACGTTTGTAGGCGTCGCCGTTATGTTCGAGCCCCGCCGCGTGGTCGAAGTCGTGGTTGCCGATGACGTTGTACCACGGGACGCCCAACATGGCGACCGTTTCGGTCATGGGCTCGAACATCGACGGATTGTCGAACGTGATGTCGCCGAGGGTGACGCCAAAGGCGGTCGGAGTGCCCGCCAGTTCTTCGATCACGTCACGCGCCAAATAATCGATCTCTATCTGGTTCCTTGCTTGTGGATCGCCGAAAAGAATCACCTGGAAGCGGTCGGGTTCGTCTTGAGGATAGAGTGGGAAATCGACCGAATCGGGCAGCGGGCCCGTGGGCGCCAATCCGGGAAACTGCGACTCAGGCGAACCGGCCGGCTTGTGGACGTAGTAGAAACGGGGGAGCATCGTCGCGCTGACAGCCGTTCGCCACCCGCGAGGCTTGATTACGAACAGTACCGTGTCATCGTCAACCGCCAAGCGGTATTGCCCATTCACGTCGGTCAGCGCGACGTCGCGGCCGTTGGAGACGCGAACGCCCGGCAACGGCATTTCGCCCTCGTCGAGGACGCCATTCTCGCTGATGTCGTGAAACACGACGCCCCGGACGGTTTGGGTCTTGGCTTCTTCGGCCGCGACTTGACCTCTCGCCGGGGCAAGTTGAACCGCGAGCGTCAACAACAGTATCGTGAATGAAATCGCGCGTGTCATGGAGTGCTACCTCGTTAGAAGTCGTGGGCGTCGCCGTCGGCGTCCGAAAGCTCGTTGTGCCCCTTGTCCCGTAGCCCCGCCAGTGTCGTGCGTCGCTCGAATCGGATCGTCGAGCGCCATGACGAACTGGTTGTCCGCGCTCGTCTCGTATTCCTCGTAGNNCCGCCGATTGGCAAACGCTGATAATCGACCGCCATTTCGTTGACCACGTTGCCATGGTCTCCCTTGCTGACCTGAAATCCAAGTCCGTCGTTGGGGATGTGGCCGTTCATCACCATGAACACATTGGCGTGTTTGCGGATGAATTTGTTCCACATCTCCTCGCCGTCGTTCACGCCGCCGGCAACGTTGAACCTATGCGGGTTGTTCGCCTGGGCCATGCCCTTGGCGGCCCAGTCGTACCGAGTGGAGTCGCTGTAGACATAAGCGTGGGTGAAGACGATGGCGGTTCGGTGGGCGTGTTCGCTCAACAGTCCGTCGGCCCACTGCAACACGTGGTCGCGCGGCCCGAACTCAAGACCGACGACGATCCACTCCCGACCGCCGGCCTCGAAAAGATGATAGTTGTTTTCGATGCGTCCTGGCTCCATCGTGCCGCCGAAAGTGGGCCAGTGTTGAAATCGGCTCGACGGGAAGTAGTCGTTGATCCGCGTCGAGCGATCCTTGGGGCTCCCGGTGCCGTAGTCGTGATTGCCCGTGACGATCGAGTAGGGAACCACGTCGTCCAAGATGCCCATGGCTCGCGAGGCGCGCTCCCATTGCCGCGGGTGATTGTTGTCGGTCAGGTCGCCGCTTTGCAGCACGTAGACGATGTTCCGCTTGTGCTTGTTCTCGGCGATCCAACGTGCCTGCAAACGAACCAAACCCGGATAGTGCGACGTGTATTTCTGAATGTCCGGCATGATCGCGATGGTCCACGACCTGGGGACGAACGGCGCGACGGGCGGTTTGGTCTTCTTGGCGGACGGGTTGGAGTTCGTTTTGGACTTCGCGGCCGCCCAGGCCAGCGGGCTGCCCGAGAGAGCGGTCAGTAGCGTGCCGGTTTGGAGAAGAAACGAGCGTCGGTCCATGATGGGATACTCTTGTCACGGAGAACGGGGAAAGGCGGAGGGTGGGCGATTCCCCTTCGTCAGGTGGGTTCAGTGGGCAGGCATTTCAATCCATTGTATCAGGCGGGCAGACTACTGACCAACGTTTTCGGATGGAATTAATGGCATCCGCTGGTCTTCTTTCCGGTCATCACACGAGGCCGACACAAAAAAGGAGGGGTTTTTGCGATGGCCGGGGCTCCGGTTCGATCCTTTATTCTTGGCGGAAACCATGCACTTCCAACACCACAGATCGGAGTTAGGACGATTTGATTGATGGATCGTCGCTTGTTGACGTTCGGTCTCGCGTGGGATACCATCACGTCGAGAGGGTTGTTGCCTTCGTGTTTGCTCGCCCCGGCGGAACTCGCTTTCGGAGTTCCTTGCCCCGCGTCCTTGCTTGAGGGGCGTCTCGTTCGAGGTGGCGATCATGGGCGTGCGGCGTCTCTGGAACAACTCGTCGGCACAAGTTTGCTTTCGCGATGATCGAGGAATGATGCTGACACGAGGCGATTCATGACGGGTCTTCACGCGATGCTAGTTTTGGCGGGCAGTGTGGTTGCGGCTGGTCTGCCGGCCGATTTTACCCTGCCGCCGCCACCCGGTCCTTTCGTCGCTGCCCTCGCCAAAGACTCGGAAACGCGGCCGCGTTTCCTGCCGGGAACTCCGTTGATCGCCACGACCTATTTCTATTGGTACGACGACGCCACGAAATCGCATACAGTCGATCACGACGGCACCGACGCTCTGACCGACCATCCGCCGACGCTGGAGGGGTTCAGCTATAAGAACATCGACTGGCACGCCCGAGAGTTGACCGACATGATGGCGGCGGGCATCGACGTGGCGTTGCCGGTCTATTGGGGCACGCCACACACGACCGAGACGTGGAGCGACGAGGGGCTGCCGCGGCTGGTCGCGGCGAGAGAACGACTGCTGGCCGCGGGTAGGGAGCCTCCCGCGATCGGCATGTTCTATGACACAAGCACATTGGCCCACAACGGCAAATACGGTCCGATCGACCTGACGACGCCCGCCGGGCACGACTGGTTCTATGGCACGATCCGTAACTTCTTTTCGTTAATCCCGCCCCAGCATCGCGTGTTGATCGACGGCAAGCCGCTCGTGTTGCTCTACGCATCGGGCTTCGCCTCGCGGGTCGATGCGGGACTGTTTCCGGCTGTTCGCCGCAAGTTTCGGGCGGATTTTGGGACCGATCTGTATTTGGTGAAAATGCGCGGCTGGCCGGGCGAAGCCGACAGCGAGTATCAATGGGGGGCCGCTCTGGCGCCGCAAATCCTCAAGACGGCCGGTATTGGCCCGGGCTACGATCATTCGGCCGTTCCGGGACGCTCACCCCTCGTGCGCGACCGCGACGACGGCGACTTCTATCGCTTCGGCTGGCAGCGGCTTCTGGCCATGGCCCCGGCTCGGCGACCCTGGCNNAACGGCCGAGTACGGTCGGCAGTATATCGAGTTAACGCGAGTCTTTGCCGACAAGTTTCACGCAAGGCGGCAAGTCGACGCGGCCGCCGGGCTCAATCGGCTTGAAGCCGTCTTCGCCGCGCCTGGCAAGACGCAAGGCATCGAACTGGTCACCTCGGCCGACGGCGACGGACCGGTCGACGAGAACGTCGTTTCGGGAAGGCTCGCGTGGACCACGACCAAGAACCGTCACTCGCCCGAGCAGCGGTATATGTACTTCGACGTCGACTACCGTTTTCTCCACGATGGCGACGAGCAAGTCGCGGTCGCGGTCGACTATTTCGATGCGGGGCCGGAATCGTTCGAGATTCAGTACGATTCGAGCGATCCAGCGCTGCGAGGCATCGCTCAACAGTTCCACCCCGGGCGAGTCCAAACCATTGGCCAGACGAGAACTTGGAAAACCGCGGTTTTCGTGCTTCCTCGTGCCCGATTCGCGAATCGGACAAACGGCGGCGATTTCCGATTGTCGTGCAACGGAGCCGAACTGAGCGTTGGCCGCATCGCGGTAACCTGGGCAAACCCAAACAGCGGAGATAGAAAATGAGTGAGCATGTTCCTACTCGCGACGAAGCGTTGCGGCTGCTGACGCGATACAACGAGAGCGAATCGTTGCTCAACCATGCGCTGGCGGTCGAAGGGTGCATGCGATGGATGGCGCGCAAGCACGGCGAGGACGAGGAAAAATGGGGCGTGGTCGGGCTGATTCACGACCTGGACTACGAGCAATGGCCCGACGAGCATTGCCAACGCACCGAGGCGATTCTCCGCGAGGAAGGCTGGCCCGAGGAGTACATTCGAGCAGTTCTCGCCCACGGCTGGGGTCTCCGCACCGACGTCGAGCCGAAGACGTTAATGGAGAAGACGCTCTACGCCATCGACGAGTTGACCGGGTTCGTGACGGCTTGTGCCTTGGTGCGGCCGTCGAAGAGCGTCCTGGATCTGAATGTGAAGTCAGCCAAGAAGAAGTGGAAACAGAAGAGCTTCGCGGCGGGCGCGAACCGCGACGTGATCGAGCGAGGCGCCGCGATGCTTGGCGTGGAACTCGATGAATTGATGGCGGACGTCATCGACGGTATGCGAGCCATCGCCTCGGACATCGGGTTGCAGGGGACCGCGTCGGAATGACTTGGTCGATGGTAAGAGTTGCCCACGGAAAGAGGAACGCTGATTCGCGCTTATTCCCACTAATTGTTTTTTATTCGCGTCGATCAGTGCGGATCAGTGTTCCGCGACTATGCGAACAGGTGTTCTTGACAGGTCTTCGGATTATCGAGATCAAGTGCGTATCCGTGAGAGTCAGTGTACCCAGGAGACGCTCCTATTTGTCAATTGCGGATCGTTAGCCGAAAAGCGAATTCTCCCGTCACAAGCAAAAGGGTGAGAAAATGAAGAGCCTTCGAAGCGTTTTGATCGTTGTTTTGGTGGGCGTGGTGTTCTTGGCCGCTTGCGTGGGCGAGGCCAAGGAGTTGCCGAAGGTCGAGCCGGACGTGGTCTATGGCCACAAGGACGGTTTGGCGATGACGATGGACGTGCTTCGGCCCGACGGTGAAGCGAACGGGGCGGCCATCTTGTTCATGGTCAGCGGCGGATGGTTTTCGCGTTGGGCACCGCCCGAGCAGACGAAGGCACTGTTCCGGCCCTACCTGGAAAAAGGGTACACCGTCATCGCGGTTCGCCATGGCAGTAGCCCTCGCTACACCATACCCGAGGCTGTTGCGGACGTTCGGCGGGCCGTTCGATTTGTCCGCAAGAATTCCGATCGGCTCGGCGTCGACGCCAACCGATTGGGCGCGATGGGCATGAGCGCCGGCGGGCATCTTGCGTTGATGCTGGGCACGACGGGCGACGACGGCCGGCGCGGTGCGGCCGACGAACTGAGCCGCACGTCGAGCCGGGTGGCGGCGGTCGTCGCCCTGGTGCCGCCGACGGACCTTCGCGTGGCCGTTTGGGAGGCTCCGGAGTCGTTGCCCGCCTACCGCCGTTTTCCGGCGTTGGAATTGGCGATGGACAAGGCCAAGGAGTACTCTCCGGTGATTCACGTTACTCCCGACGATGCGCCGTCGCTGGTGCTCGCCGGCGGCAAGGACGACTTGGTTCCCCCCAAGCACGGCCGTTGGATCGAAGAAGCCTTCAAACGCGAAGGCGTCGCCCACAAGCTGGTCGTTTATCCGGAGGCAAATCACAATCTCGGGGGGAATAGGGCGACACAGACCGAGGTTGTGCGCGAGACGCTCGACTGGTTCGACCGATACCTGCTCGAAAAGGGCAAGTAGATCCCGCTCGCCGAGCGGGACCTCGGTGGTGGTTGTTGATTCAGCTTCGGGCTATTGGGGTGGCGGGTTCGACGTCGGTCGAGAAGCAGCCTTGTCGTCGTCAAGCAGCGCCACGCCGGATTCGAGGTTATTCCCTCATGGACGCTTCGGGTCGAGGCGGAGTGTTGGCACTACAGGCCGACACCCTGTCGACCTCCTCGGCATCAACAGTCTCGGCGTTCGTCGGCGCTCGCATTGTCGCGATTATTCCGTATGACAATACGCCGATTCCGCCTGCCAGCGCAGCGAGGATCGCGGGGGCGTACTCCGAGACGATTGACGGTTTGCATGGCCCATTGAATGGCGAGTCGATCGGGGAAAGAAGACGGCACATCATCGCGCAGGCGGCGACAATGCCGAGGCTCGTCAACATCGGCAGTCCTTTTCGCGGCAATCTCGCCGCGAAGCCCCCGATAAGCCCGGTTGTCAGGCCGGCGGCCAGCGCGATTGGGAACAAGATGGATAGTCCGTGTCGGCCCTTGCCTTCGAACGGGTCGGAGGGGTCTGACGTGACAGCTTGACAGCCACTAATTAGAACGACCAAGGTGACCGCAATCGCGGCAGCCACCGCCGCGCCGAGCAAGGCGCCTCTGAGCCCGCGTTTGATTGCGTTCATTGCCACGGTCCTCCTTGTCGAGTTCGACACTTTGGATTACGGCCCGCCGACCTTCGCCCCGGTCGCCCGAAGCGGTTTCTCGCGGCCGTCGTAACCGATTTGGCGGTTGACCGCTCCAAAAAACCGGTTTGTTACTTGAGAACGGCTACTGAAGATGTTACCCTGAATGGGTGTGAGTTTCAATTGCGGAAAGTTGAAACATGTAGGGTGGGTCGAGCTCCGCGNNCGCGGAGCTCGACCCACCCTACGAACGTTGCTCGACCCACCCTATACGAACCGTTCTACCTTTCACACTTCCAAGGAGCCCGCCGTGACAAATCAACAGTCATCAACACATCCCCGGACCATGGCGTCGCGACGTCGATTTCTGCAAACGGCTTCGGCCGTCGTGGCCGGCGGCGTTATGAGTCGAGCGGGCTTCGCTCATGCCGCGTCGGAGATGAAGCCCATCGTCAATCCGGAAAGCAAAACGCTTGCGTCGCGGTTGGGCATCGCGTCGTACTCGTTCCGGAAGTTTAACCTGGACCAGACCATCGCGATGACGAAGCGGCTGGGAATGAAGTACCTTTGTCTCAAGTCGTTCCACCTGCCCCTCGATGCGAAACCCGAGGTGCTGCGAGCGGCGGCCGAGCGAATCAGGAAGGCGGGGTTGNNCATTATGCCAAACATGCCGGCTTGCGGATCATGGTCGTGATGCCGACTGCCGCGACGCTGCCGCTGATCGAACGCAAAGTCGCCGAGTACGACATCGCCGTGGCCGTGCATAACCATGGGCCGGGCGACAAGCATTTTCCGACGCCCGGCAGCGCCTACGATAAGATCAAAAACCTCGATCCGCGGGTCGGTCTGTGCGTCGACGTTGGTCATACGGTCCGCTACGGCGACGATCCTTACGCGGCGATCGAGGCGTGTGCCGATCGCGTGTACGACTTCCATCTGAAGGACGTCACGTCGGCGACGGCGAAGGGCACGACCACGATCCTGGGACGCGGCGTGATCGACATGCCGCGACTGTTCCGGACGCTGCGGAAGATCAACTACCCCGGCGTTCTAGCCTTCGAGTACGAATCGGAAGCCAACGATCCCTTGGCGTCGGTGGCCGAGTCGGCCGGCTACGCCCGCGGGATACTGGCCGGGCTGGATGCCTGACGACGAAGAATGATCGTTATTCGCGAGGTGAATTAGTCGGACAACCGTTGGCCGGCAACGAGCCGGTTTTTCAGTACCGCCCCACCTCGCGCAAGGTCTCCCACATTGCAAGGATATTCTCGGCGGGTACTTCGGCCTGGATGTTGTGGACCGTGTTGAAGACGAATCCTCCGCCGGGCATGAGCGCCTCGACGTTGCGCCGCACGTCGGCCCGGACCTGCTCCGGCGTTCCGTGCGGCAAGACGTGTTGGGTCTCGACCCCGCCACCCCAAAACGTGATCGCGTCGCCGAAGTCCTTCTTCAGATCGGCGGCATTCATGCCCGACGCATTGACGTGGACCGGGTTGAGAATGTCGATACCCATGTCGATGAAGCTGGGAAGATACGGCCGCACGTTGCCGCAAGAATGAAAAAAGAAGAAGCCTGGTTCGTTCGGCTCGCGTCGTTCGGCGTGCTTCTTTTTGACAAAATCGACCAGCTCTCGGAGCCGGGGCTCGATCATCGTGCGATACGTTTCCGGCGAAATCAACTGACTCTGCTGCGTGCCATAGTCGTCGTTCTCGACGACGATGTCGATCGCGTCTCCCAACTCGTCGAGGACCATGGTCCAGTATCGCTTCTTGAGTTCCAGTATCTTGTCCATGATCGCCTCGGCCGTCTTCGGGTCGGCCAGCATGTCGCACAGGAAATCCGACATTCCGCGGATTCGCTGGCCCATCTCGAACATGCCGGCGCAAAGGCTTTTGCACATAACGACCTTGTCCTGACGGCGATAGCGCTCGGCCTGGCGGCGCAAGCCCTCGATGCGGCGAGGGTCATCGGCCATGGGCCATTCGTACCGGGCCAGCGTCTCGGCGTCCACGGAAGATCCCGCGAGCGGGATGCCGGTCTGCGACCACCAATGGCCATCCTTCTTATTGAGCCGTTGGGTGAAGTGCCATTCATCGACGTGCTCGAAGTAGTCGCCCATGTCGCGTATGTCTTCAAAATGCCAATTGTGGCTGACGTGGGGAAAGAGTCCACGCGTGTCGACTTCAAGGCGGTCCAACAACGCATCGCAGGGTGTGACGACCTGTTGGATGACGTCGGATAGGACGACCGGCTCGGGGTTGATGGCCAATTCGAGGCACAGGCTCCGATAGGCGGCGACGTGGATCGTCGTCACGTGCGAGCCGCCCAGGTCGAATGGAACCCGATCGGGCTCCTCGTGACGCAAAGCGGCCAACATACGCTGACGGGAATTCATGGACTTCTTCCTCAAGAGAACGCTCGGGCCGGGAATGCGACGATCCACGACACCCTGTTTTGTGTGACCGCGGTCGACTACCCTGGTTTTTCATTCCCGTTGGCGAGGATCGGCTTGTGCAAAAAGTCGTTCGCGGCATCGCTGTTGGTGAATCGTTCGGCGACGGGGTCCCATTGAAGCTTCTTGCCCACTTGGATCGCGATATGCCCAAGGTGTCCCAACGAGGTAACGCGATGGCCGACCTCGGCCGGTTCGAGCGTTTCGCGACGATTGCGAACGCAATCGACAAAGTCCTGCTTCTCGGATTCCAAGGGGAGATCCAGGTCGGTCGGTTTGACTTTCATCGTCAGAAGCGATTTGGGACTCGCGTCGAGTTTCTTGAAATCAGCGCGAACCCAACCCTCGTCGCCTTCGACAAGGAAGTACGGCTTCTCGGTGCGATAGAACCACTCCAGGCCACCGGAGAATCTGTACTTCACATTGAACTTCAGAAGTACGTTCCAGAAGCTCTTGGAATCGGGGTATTCGCCCGTTGCTTCGATTTCCAGCGGACCGGTCCGTTCAAGATCGGTCGCCCACATGGCGCCGTTGTTGATATGCGTTCCCCAGTTTGTGATCATGCCGTCGCAGTAATAGAGATGGCGCATCCAGCCGGGACGGTCATACGATCGGGGCGGGTGGACCCGCAATGTCGTGTACGGCGCGCGCGGCGCGGGCCCTTGCCACCGTTCATAATCCAACTCGGCGGGAACCGGCATATCCGGCTGCGGGGGACACGGAACATCGGACTGGGGTACGCACGCCGTGACTCGACGAATCTTGCCGATATACCCGTTGCGAACCAGAGTAGTCGCGCGGTGGACCTGTTCGAGACTGCGGAATTCACTGTCGACGCGGAACACGCGCTGGTGCTGCTGGGCGGTTCTGATCAACTGTTGTCCCTCGCGGATGGTGCGGGTGATCGGCTTCTCCAGAGCCACGTCCTTGCCGGCACGCATGGCATCGAGCGCCATGGAAGCGTGCCAATGATCGGGCGTCGAGATCACGACGGCATCAATGTCGTCGCGAGCGAGGAGATCCTTGTAGTCCACGAACTTCGTCACCGGGGAGAAGACGCCCTTCGCCTTGCCCGAGTCGTACTGCGTCTTGATTTGCCTTGCCGCGTTGTCCAGACGCCACGAATCGACGTCGCACACGGCCAGCGCCTGCACGCCGCGAACGCGAACGAACAGGGGGATGTTCTTCAAGTAGCATTGCCGGCCGCAACCGATGAAACCGAGGGTAACCCGGTCGCTTGGCGCCGTGTTTCCCTCGACTCCGAGAGCCGACGCCGGAATGATCGTCGGCGCCACGCAGACTGCCGTGGCCCTCTTCAGAAAATGCCGCCGTGAGACATCGGACTGCTTGCTCATGGATGAATTCACTTGTTTAGAGGATTGAGGTCATCAGGCGATCGGCGATTTTCTCTTACCGGTCGCGAACGTACTCCATCAGCATCAGGACGTTTTCGGGCGGCGTCTCGTACGGGAGCGCGCCGGTTCCCATGCAGACGTTCTCGCGTCCTCGCGCCAAACTGATGATCCGGTCGGCGTCGGCGCGAATCTGTTCCCACGTGCCGCGCGAGATCAGTTCGACGTCGCTGTTGATTCGGATACGAACGTCGGTTCGATCCCACACCTTGCGCATGAAGGCTTCTTGGTCGGTCTCGAAAGGGCAGGCAAGATAGTTCGTGCCCGTTTCGAGCATTGGCTCGACGATGGGCGTTGTGTCGCCGCCGATGATGCAGGGCACCGGATGGCCGACTGCCTCGGCCAGATGAGCCATGATGCTCTTAAGCGCGGGCAATTCGATCTCGCGGAACGACTTCGGCGACAAGAGGGGCGGGCAGGCGGCCGACTCGAAGAACGCAATGTCCACGCCCGCCGCCTTGATCCCCTCGGCGAACGCCACCTGGCCGTCCACCAGGTGCATCAGTCCGGCGGCAACCCGATCGGGCTCGGTGGCCACCTCGTACAGCAGTGTCTCGAAGCCGACCAGGTTGCTGGCGATCGAGAAGGGACCGCTGACGGGCACGCGAATGACGGCTTCGGGAAACTCGCGGACAAGACGGCGAGCCACGTCGAGAATCATGGGGATTCGACCGTCGCGCCGCGGATCGAACGGTTTCAGCGAGGTCAGTTCCCCGGCCGAGGCCAGAATCGGCTTCGAGATGGCCGGAACGCCGACGCCGCCGGGCTTCCGCACGACGCCGCCATACGCCTCGGCCTCCAGATTGTAGATGTCGATGCCGGGCATGATCGGCGCGTGGCGATAGCGTCGGTAGGCCTCGGCATGACCTTCGAAGATCAAATCGCCGTCGCGCGACGCCTCCCAGGGCGTGCGGCCGATCAGAAACGCGGCGTGTTCATAGACGGAAGGAGAGATATCCACGGCTACTCCGGAAGCGGTTTTCCCTTGGTTTCGGGAGCGAAGAACGCAACGACGATCCCGAGCACGAAGATCGAGGACATGGTCAATCCGGCCCATCGCATGGGCTCCGCGAACCCGCGAGCAGGCGTGAAGACCTCGCTGGTGAGCAGTCCCAGCGCCGACGGACCCAACGCGGCCACGTAGCGGCCGATGTTGTAACAGAACGAGACCGCCGTGCTGCGGAGCCGTGTCGGGAACAACTCAGGGAAATAGATCGCGTAGCCGCCGAACACGGACAACTGGCAGAAGCCCATCAGCGGAACCATCCAGAACACGTCGAGTTTGCTGTTCATGAACATGAACGCGGTCGCCGTGCTCAGCAGAGCCGCGAGAAAGAAGAGCATAAACGTCCATCGGCGGCCGAGCCGGTCGGTCACGACGGCGAAAGCATAGATTCCGAAAAACGCGCCGATGTTGAACAGCATCGATGTCAAGCCGCCCCATCGACTCACCTGGCCGTTGATGTCCTTCTTGCGGGCGGCAATCTGCTCGACGAGTTCGGGCAGGGCGGACGAG
The DNA here is from genome assembly GCA_003532715.1 of Planctomycetaceae bacterium. Classification (GTDB taxonomy): domain Bacteria; phylum Planctomycetota; class Planctomycetia; order Pirellulales; family Thermoguttaceae; genus UBA11386. The sequence continues at coordinate 6,718 of DOEZ01000464.1, read as the reverse complement.
TCCGGCACTGCTCCGTCGAGATCGAGGTACCGCGCCCGTCGCCGTCGCTCGCCGTCCGATTGGGCCGGCCCGTGGTCACCGGGTTTGTCCAAGGCGTCGAGCAGGGCGGTGGGCGAGACGGCCTCGCCCCGGTCGCGAAGGCGCAGCGCCTGTGCGAAGAGCACCCGCGGATCGTTCTCGTTCGCGTCGAGGCTCAACAGGTCACGATACTCAACTGAACCTTTCACCCGATCAAGCAGCTCCGGGGAGTGAATCACCATCCGCACCAGTTGGCGGTCCTGTTCGGCCTGCCCGGCCTCGCGGGCGGCGTTTTCGGCGACCTTGCGGAATATCGTCCGATTCAAGTCAATACTGAAGAAGCCGATGCCCCACAGGCCAATGACGCCGGCCGACGCCAGCACCATGCCGAGAATCACTCGGGAGCGCCACTGGGGAGTGCCGAAGAGTTCCCGGAGCGAACCGGCCTTGTGCCTGGCCCCGCTCTGGTCGCCCACCGCGCGCCGCCAACTCTCCGGCTCCTTAAGATACCGGCTGACAATGATTGCCAACAGCGCCGGCGCGATTCCGATTCCCAGAACCCATCGCCAAGCCGCGTGGGGCAAGACCCCGGCGGCCTCGAGCGATCCAAAGCCCATCGCGAGAAAGGCTGCCGCGATGTTGCCCACCGCGGAGAGCGCCTGGAGCAACCCAAGCGCTCGCGGGCGAGCCCGGTCGGGCATCGTCTCGGCCACCAACGACACGCCCACGGCGAATTGTCCCCCCACGCCCAAGCCCGTGAGAAATCGCAACGCGATGAACTGCCAGACGGTCTGCGAGAAGCCGCACAGCCCGGTGAATATCGCGTAGCACAAGATCGTGAAGACCATCGTTCGGGCACGCCCCAGCTTGTCGCCCATGATGCCGAAGATGATGCCGCCGGTCGCCCAGCCGATCAGCGTGACCGACGTCGCGNNGCGTACCCGCCATACTTTGCGACATCGGGAGCCGTTTCGGAAATGTTCAGCAAATCGGCAATCGCCGGACTGCGAGCCAAGGCGAAAAGCTGCTGGGTCATGCAGTCGAACAGCCAACCCAGCGTGCAAATCGTCAGCACGAACCAATGATAGCGGGTAAGACCGGCGTGCCACGGCGATAGAGGTTCTTTCACGGACATAGTCTCCCATTATCCTGCTCGGAGTTCTCGATTGTAGCCGATGTTGCCTCGGTGTCCAACATCCGGTGCGGTCCTTTTTGGCCGGCTTTCCGGGTTTAGCCGGCGGAGAGCCCACGAACGGCCAGGAAATCGGGCCGCCGGCCATATTGAACCCCGCCGTTACCATTGCGATAATGAGAAAGGCTGTCGAGCGGTGCGGCGTGCGACGGTCCGGCGGGAATACCATGGACCCACGAAATTCGAGAATCGAATCATGAGACGAGCAGCTATTTGGTTGATGGGTTGGGTCGTGCTGGCGGTGTGTCTGCCCGCGGTTCTGGTCATGGCCGACGATGCGAAGAACCCGGTGGCGGAGAAGGAGGAAGTCGCGATCGACGAGCCCCAAGAGACTGAACAGCCCGAAGCCAGGCGTCTGGAATGCTGGGTCGATCTGTATCGAGGCGAGCCGATTCCATTCGAGGCCGTGTTGGCCGATCTGGTCGGGGTGCGTGTCGTCTATTTGGGCGAACGGCACGGACTGGCGCGGCATCACGAAATTCAACGTCGCATCGTCGACGAACTGGCCCATCGCGACGTGCCGTTGGTGTTGGCGCTCGAGCAGATGGAGGCCGTGTATCAGCCCCAACTCGACCGATACAATCGAGGTGAAATCGACTTCGACGAGTTGGCCAAGGCGACCGACTGGCCAAACCGGTGGTCGGAATACGAGTCGTATCGCGGCGTCTTGGAGGCGGCTCGCAAGGCGAAATCGCCGGTTCTGGCGTTGAACGCTCGCAGCGAGACGATTCGACAGGTCGCTCGAAGCGGTGGCGTCGATAAGCTCGACAAGGCAGTTCGCCGCGAACTGCCCAGCAAGATGGAACTCGATGATCCGGTCTATGAAAGGCTGCTGAATCTCTATCTGGAAGTTCACATGACGGCCATGCCCGGCCGGCTGCGTCCGATGATTGAAGCGCAGATTGCGCGAGACGAGGCGATGGCGTCAGTTCTGAGCGACTATCTCAAGTCGGAGCAGGGCAGGGGGCGCACGGCGGTCGTTCTTTGCGGGGCGATGCACTGCGGTTACGGGCTGGGGACCGTGGCGCGAGTCCGTAGTCGAATGCCGGATGTCAAGGACCGGATCATTTTGATGAGCGAAAGCGGCGACGCGAAGATCACGCCGGCGATGGCAAGGATGATTCGTCCGATCACCATCACCCACGAGCAGTTGCGAACAATCGACCGGCCGGTGGCCGATTATCTGCATTTGATCAGCCGCGGGGGGTAGTGCGGGAAGGGTCGCCAAACGGCGAATGTTCCGGGGCCGCGATTTGGTGCGTCCGGACGAACCCTACCAGACGACCCGACTGGGGGTGTTCTTTGGTGTGCCCAGACGCACCCTACGGATGGGGTGTTGCGAGGCAAGTCTTAACGCACTCGGGGAGCGTCAACCCCCTGGCAGCCCTTGGAGCCGGTTCCTACAATGCAAGGTTTCCCGGAAGGAGGCCTTACGTGAGTCGATTAGCGGACGAACGAGTTCTGGTTTTGGATTTTGGCTCGCAGTACGCGCAACTGATTGCTCGGCGGGTCCGTCACCAACACGTCTATTGCGAGATCGTGCGGCACGACATTTCGGCCGAGCGGATTCGCGAGCTGGCTCCCAAGGGGCTGATTCTGTCAGGCGGACCGAATAGCGTTTATGCCGAGGGAGCGCCGAAATGCGACCCGGCCATCTTCGATCTCGGCCTGCCCATTCTGGGAATCTGCTACGGAATGCAGTTGGTCTGCGACGCCTTGGGCTCGCGAGTCGAGAACGCGCCGGCACGCGAATACGGCCGTGCGCAGTGCGAGGTGACCGCCGAAAACGATCTCTTCGTCGACGTTCCGCGACAGACTCAGGTGTGGATGAGCCATGGTGACCAGGTAGCCCAGGTTTCCGATGATTTCACTCCGCTGGCGCGGACCGAAACGTGTCCCTTCGCGGCCGTGAAGCATCGGCAACGGCCGATCTACGGGCTGCAATTCCATCCCGAGGTGACCCACACGCCTCACGGCAAGCAAATACTCGGCAACTTTCTGACGCGGGTGTGCGGTTGCGCGGGCATGTGGCGTCTGGGCGATTTCGCCGAAGAGGCGATTGTGGACATCCGCCGTCGCGTCGGTTCGAGCCGGGTGATTTGCGGGCTCTCGGGCGGGGTCGATTCGGCGGTCGTCGCGGCCTTGTTGGCTCGCGCCATCGGCCCGCAACTTTCGTGCATTCTGGTCGACAACGGCCTGTTGCGCAAGGACGAGGCCGACGCGGTGATTCGCGAGTTCCGCGACCACTTCAAGATTGATCTTCACGTGGTTCAGGCACAGGATCGATTCCTGAAGGCATTGGAGGGCGAGGCGAATCCCCAGGAAAAGCGACGCAAAATTGGCCACGTCTTCATCGAGTGTTTCGCCGACGAGGCGGCCAAGATCGAGGACGCACGCTTCCTGGCTCAGGGAACGCTCTACCCCGACGTGATCGAAAGCGGCGGATCGCAAGACGGACCGGCGGCCACGATCAAGCTGCACCATAACGTCGGCGGACTGCCCGAGGATCTTTGCTTCGAACTGATCGAGCCGCTGCGCGATCTGTTCAAGGACGAAGTGCGCCAACTGGGGCTGCAACTCGGCTTGCCCGAGGACATTGTCTGGCGTCATCCGTTCCCGGGCCCCGGGTTGGCCGTGCGTTGTCTTGGTCCCGTGTCGAAGTCGCGTCTGGACACGCTGCGCGAGGCCGACGCCATAGTGGTCGAGGAGATCAAGAAGGCGGGGCTCTACCGGGCGACGTCGCAGTCGTTCGCCGTGTTGCTTCCAATCCAAAGCGTCGGCGTCATGGGCGACGCGCGAACCTACGAGGATGCCGTCGCCGTCCGTTCGATCGACAGCGAGGACTTCATGACGGCCGACTGGAGCCATTTGCCGTATGAACTGCTCGCGAAGATCTCGACACGGATCATCAACGAAGTGACGGGCGTGAATCGCGTGGTCTACGATATCAGCTCGAAGCCTCCGGCAACGATTGAATGGGAATAGACATGATGGCGGAGAAAAAACTAAACAAGCAGGACGCATTGCCCGGTTTCGAGGTGTCGTTGACCCAGCTCGAGGGAATTGTCCACGAGTTGGAGGACGGCCGGGTCGGCTTGGAGGAGTCGCTGGCGCGGTATGAAGAGGGCGTCAAGCTGTTGCGGCACTGCCACGGGTTGCTGACCAAGGCCGAGCGGCGGATCGAGATGCTCAGCGGGATCGATGCCGAGGGCAACCCCATCACGCAACCGATGGACGAGGAGTCGGGAACGCTGGAAGAAAAGGCGGGGCGACGCAGTCGGCGACGGTCGGCCAAGCCGGACGGCATTGGCAAAACCGACCATTCGGGGGATGACGAAGGGGCCGACGTCGACTCCGGTGACGTGGACGAACCCGAGTTGTTGTTCTAGAATGCCAGAATGACCGAGACCTCGCTTTGTCCGTTTGCCCAGTTTGCCGAAATCGTTCGACCTAGGATCGACGCTGCGCTGGAAGGCCGCTGTCATTGGGGGGAAGGTTGCCCCGAGACGTTGGCCGAGGCGATGCGTTATGGCTTGTTGGCCCCCGGCAAGCGGCTGCGTCCGTTGCTGGTTCTTCTGGCGGCTCGTTCGTGTGGCGGCGACGACGAGGCGGCCATGCCCGCGGCTTGCGCGGTCGAGATGGTTCACGCCTATTCGCTGATTCACGACGATCTNNCGGCGATGGACGACGACGACCTGCGACGTGGCAGGCCGACTTGCCACAAGGTTTACGGCGAGGCGAGCGCCATTCTGGCCGGGGATGCCCTTTTGGCGTTGGCGTTCGAGACGCTGACACGTCTGAACGCCTCCCCCGGAGTGGTGGCCGAGTGTTGCCGTACTTTGGCCGGCGCGGCGGGTCCGGAGCGGCTTGTGGGCGGTCAGGCCGACGACATGACGCTTGGCGAGGGGGATTTCAGCGTCGAACGGCTCGAAGCGATTCACCGCCGCAAGACGGGTGCTTTGATCGGAGCCTCGCTCCGTTTGGGCGGGTTGGCCGCCGGTGCCGGCGCGACGGAATTGGCCGCGCTGGCTGAGTACGGCCGGCGCGTCGGGCTGTTGTTCCAGATTGTCGACGACCTGCTCGACGTGCGCGGCGACGAGGCGGCGTTGGGCAAGCGCGTCGGCAAGGATTCGAATCGTGGAAAGCTCACTTTTCCAGCGGTTCTCGGCGTGGACGGGAGCATTCGGCGAGCGGAAGAGTTGACGGCTGAAGCGTGCGACGCGCTGCATCCCTTGCCCGAGCGCGAACTGCTGGCCGGTCTGGCCCGTTACATCCTCGAAAGGAATCATTGATGGACGAGCTGCTTTCACGAATTCAATCGCCGGCCGATTTGCGGGGCTTATCCCCGTTGCAGTTTCGGGCGCTTGCCGAGGAGATGCGCGAGGCAATGTGCCGGCTGGCGGCGACGCGAAGCGCTCATTTTGCGTCGAATCTGGGCGTTGTCGAGCTGAGTCTGGCCTTGCATGCCACGTTCGACTTTAGTCGCGACCGGCTGATTTGGGACACGGGTCACCAGATCTATCCGCACAAGATGCTCACCGGACGTTACGGCCGGTTCGAGACGATTCGGGCAAAGGGCGGCCTGATGGGTTATCCCAACCCGAACGAGAGCCCCTACGATCTGCTGATGACGGGTCACGCGGGATGCAGCGTGAGTACGGCGCTGGGGTTGCGATGCGGCGACGATCTGGTTGATGACGAGGAGCCTCGCCACGTGGTCGCGGTGATCGGCGACGGCGCGTTTTCGTGCGGAACCGTTTTCGAGGCGATGAACCATGCCGGCGGGCTGAAGAAAGAACTCACGGTCGTGCTCAACGACAACAAGATGTCGATCTGCCCTCGGGTCGGTTCGATGGGGGATTACCTGGACCGACTTCGCATGACCCCGTTCTACAGCGGGCTGAAGAGCGAGGTTCAACGCTTTTTGAACAAGGTGCCCGTCGTCGGCGACCCAGTCGAGCGTTTTCTGACGCAACTCAAGGGCGCGGTCAAGGCCGGCATGTTGGGCGGCATGTTGTTCGAGGAACTTGGCTTTCGCTACATCGGGCCGGTCGACGGGCATAACATCGCGCAATTGCAGAAGTATCTTCGGATGGCTCGCGATTTCGAGCTTCCCGTCGTGTTGCACATCGTGACGGAGAAGGGGCACGGGTTCGAGCCGGCGGCCGAGGATCCCACGTCGTTTCACGCCCCCGCGCCGTTTGTCCATTCGAACGGCGAGCTTTCGTTCACCAAGAAGCCGAGCCGGGCGTACACGACCGTCGCGCGCGACGCTATCTTCGACCTCATGCATCACGATCGGCGCGTGACCGTCATCACGGCGGCCATGTGTCAGGGCAATCAACTCGAACCGATTCGCGACAAGTTTCCCGAGCGATTCTTCGACGTGGGGATTTGCGAATCGCACGCGGTCGCCTTCGCCGCCGGATTGTCGCGAGCGGGGATGAGGCCGGTGGTCGATATCTACAGCACGTTCATGCAGCGAGCCTACGACCAGATTTTCCAAGA
>DOEZ01000303.1 GCA_003532715.1 Planctomycetaceae bacterium | reverse complement strand
GCGACTTCCAGCGACCTGCAAAGGGGGCTCTGGCAACCACGGGTGTCCCACGGCCCGATCCGAAAAAAAACCCGCGGCACCTCCCTCGACCGCGTGGCTTTTCCTCCTTCTCCTGCCGCCGTCAGAAATGGTACTCCGGCCGCCAATCGGATTCACCCGAATGCGCCAGACGCGCCGCGCGGGTCGCGTCGTGCGGCGGAGAACCTTGTTTCATTCGGCCAACCGATCCACCCCATAACGGTTGCGCCGCGCCGCGTCTGGAACTTCGGCGTGGCGCCCAAGCCCGCTGCGGATCGCGTCCGCCGGATGTCCGTCCCGTGTCGAATACCCCTCCGAAGAATCCCCGTTGCCGGTAATCAGGCCGATGCGGATCAATTCGACCAGCGAGTCCGCCTCGAGCTTCTTCATCAACCGGCCCCGCCGCAGCTCGACCGTGCGGATCGAGATGTTCAGGGCCTCGGCGATCTCCCGAGTCGTCTTCCCGGCCAGTAGCAAGCCGAAGACGTCGTGCTCTCGTCGGGTCACGGAGGCCAATTTGGCTTGCAAGCGTTGCTGGTGCCCGCGTTTTGCGCGCCTCTGAAGGTCGACGTGGACCGCTTCCTGCATCGCGTCCCACAGTTCCTGTTCGCACAGCGGCTTTTCCAGGACCGACAGCGCGCCGTCGCGCAGCACCCGCACCACGACGGGAACCGTGGCATGGGCCGTGACAAAGACCAAGGGCGTTTCGACCCCGACCGCGAGCAGACGCNNCCAGGCAACTCGGTTTGCTCGGATCGAAGGCGCCCAAGAATTCCAGGCCGGACGTGTAGACTTCGCAAATCAAGTCCATCCGCTCGGCCAAATTACGAACGAAATTCGCCGTGGCCACGTCGTTGTCGACCACGTACACGGTCGATCTGGCTGGTTCTGTCATCGCTCAGCACTCCCCTCGGCCATCGCAGTGGGCGTTGCATGCCACTATCGATATTCGATCTTTCCCGATCGTCTGGGGACCCCGTCGGAAATCGCTTCGAGCAAAAAATCCTCAATCGCCACCGAGGCGCCTTGTTGAAGAAAATCGACGCTCACCAGAAGCCGCGTTTGCCCCTGGCGTCGCAGAATCGTCCCCTCCAAGCCCATCAAGGGTCCCCGTTTGACTCGCACCCGTTGGCCCGGCGTCCAACGGCTCTCGACGGTCAGGGGCACGCCCGAGGCAATCAACCTCCGAACGTGGATCAAATCGCGGCGGAGATCGTCTCCGTTGGAAACCGCCAAGATTCGCGAGACCCGATTCGTCGCAAGGCTGGCGACGCGATCCTCCTCCGAACCAAACAGGAAGACGTAGTTCGGAAACAGCGGCAACGACGAGGTGATCGTCCGACGGCCGTACTGAGTCTTCTTGTTGATCAGCGGCAAGAAAAACGAAATGCGTCGGGCGGCCAACTCGCGCGCCAGGGCCTTTTCCTGACGCGAGCGCGTGTAGATCGTCCACCACGCGCGTCTCGGATCGGGTTCAGAAGACCCCGATTCATCCAAATCGCTCAACAAGTCGTCCGGAAACAACTCCGGCGACCCCACACGAATCGACATACGGACCCCCCATAACCCAGAAACGGTACATGTTCAAAGGAAGTGTAGGCCATGATCCCAGAACACCACCTTTGCCCAGCACCCTCGCTACCCATGTTACCATGTCCAGTCGTATAGTCAACCACCCGACCTCGTCCACCCCCCTCGGTCGGGAGTGGCCAGCGTTTCTGACGGCCTTGAGTTGTGGCCTAGCGGGCGCTGGGCCAGACGTGACGCCATTGGCCATCTCTGTCCAGCGCATCACGGGCCGCGACGGCCGTGGCATTGGGCCCGTCCCAGCGGCGACGATGCCTGTGAGCCGTTTCATGCACCATTTGCAGTGCAATTTGGTCGGGCCGCTGCCGATCGGCCCGCCACGCTCCCGAAACTCCGGATACCCAAATGGACGATGTGTCCTACACGTTCACGGGTCGTTGGATCGCCCACCGCCGCGACCCCCATCTGTGGGTTATCCCCGCCAGTACTATTGTCCCCATNNACGAGAGCCACCTCAAAAGCAGGCAACGATTTCTTGCGGGCAAGGTGGCTGCCTACTCTTTGCCGGAAACAGAAGGTACGGTTTCACGGGCCGTGTGTACGATGGTGGGCCATTCTCGGGCCCGCGGTAGGTTGGGGTGATTCGCCAGACAACCGTTGAGCGCCTGGCTGCTATACCATCAAAAAAGCACACAAGCCGCCGTGTGTCTCGCGTTGAGGCAGATGGTGGAGGGACAACAAGGGGGAGGCAATGCGTATTCTGCCATTCTTATCGATCAGGAGCCAGCTTGTATTGTTAGGAGTTCTCTCGTCGGCGGTTGCGCTGTTGGTTTTCGCTGCTGAAAACTACATCAGTGGCCCTACCGCCATGCGTGAGTATATCGAGAAATGCGCCGTCGGGCTCGCCTGCGCAATGGCCGTATCGCTCGTGCTTTCCTGCGTGCTACAACGCGTGGTGTCCGGTCCCGTCATAAGACTCGCCGAGACAACCACGGCGATCGCGGATCTCGGCGACTACTCGATTCGCGTGAAGGGGAACTACACGGGTGAACTGGGCGACCTCTATGTTTCCTTCAACAAGATGCTCGACACCATTCAAGCCTCGTCAAACGCATTGCGCGAAGCCCGCGAACTGTTGGAAAAACGAGTACGAGAACGAACTGCGGCCATTCAGCAGGAGATCACCGAGAAGGGAAAAGTCCAGGCGGATCTGATCCAGGCGAAGGAGGCCGCGGAGGCCGCCGACCAGGCCAAGAGCGAGTTTCTTGCCAATATATCCCACGAACTGCGCACGCCGCTGCACGGGATACTGAGTTACACGCGGTTCGGACTGAACGAGGCGACCACCGCCGAACGCGAGGAACTGTGGAAGTTTTTCGACAACGTCGATCATTGCGCGAACAACCTTCTCTGCCTGGTGAACGACTTGCTCGACTTATCGAAACTGGAATCGGGGGGGATGACCTTCGTCGCGCAACCGGCCGACTTGAGCCATCTTATCGAGATGGTGGTCGACGAGTTCCGATCGATGTGCTCCGAGCGCGAAGTAAGCATCGGTTACCAGCAATCGGAGGCGGCGACGACCGTCCTGATCGATCCGGATCGGATTTCCCAGGTGATACGAAATCTCTTGAGCAACGCGGTGAAGTTCTCCCCGCCCAATGGGACCATCCACGTCGAACTGCGCCGAGCGGGGGACGCGTTTCGCTTGAGTGTTCGCGACGAAGGACCGGGAATCCCGCCGGAGGAGTTGGAGACCGTGTTCGACCGGTTCGTCCAGTCGAGCAAAATGAAGTCGAACAAGGGAGGCACCGGACTGGGGCTGGCCATTTGCCGCGAGATTGTCGGCTGGCACGGCGGTCGGATCTGGGCCGAGAACAACGCGGCGGCGGGATGCGTCTTCCACTGTGAGTTGCCCCTCGCCCGTCCCGACTCACCGCCAGACGCGTCCGAAACGGTGTTGACGGACTCATTTGAAGCGCTTCGGTAACATCACGAATCAGGGTCAAGCGACAGTAACTCGAGGCGACCGAAATGGAAGAACGTGGAAGAATCCTGATCGTCGACGACAACACCATGAACGTCGACATCATCCGCTTGATCTTGCGTAAAGAATACGATTTGGAGACGGCCGCCAACGGCGAGGAATGTCTGGCGAAAGTTCCCAGTTTCCGACCGCAGTTGGTGCTGTTGGACATCATGATGCCGGGAATTGATGGGTACGAGACGTGTCGGCGGATCAAGTCCAGCGCCATCGGCGGCCTCGTCCAGGTCATCCTGGTCTCCGGCAAGGGATCGCCCAGCGAACGAGTGAAAGGCTACGAAGCCCAAGCCGACGACTACATCGTCAAGCCTTTCGACCACGGTGAGTTCTTGTCCAAGGTCCGGGTGCATTTTCGCCTGCTGGATACCCAGCGCCAGTTGATCCAAGCGAAGGACCGTTTGAAGATCTACGCCGAGGAGCAGAAAGACCTCGTGACGGTCCGCACCAACCAGTTGTCCGCGACCCAGGACATGGTCGTTTTTGCGCTCGCCAATCTGGCGGATTCTCGCGATCCCGAGACCGGGGGACATCTGCGGCGCATGCGGCGGTATGCGCAGTTAATCGCCGAAGAACTAGCCGACAAGGGGCCGTATGCCGCGATCGTGGATCAGCGATTTCTTGAAGATCTCTATCGTTCCAGTGTTCTGCACGATATCGGGAAGGTCGCGGTGCCGGATTCCATTTTGCAGAAGCCCGGACCGTTGACGTCCGCGGAATTTGAAGCGATCAAGGAACACGTGATCGTCGGCGGTCAGATGCTCGAGATGGCTCGCGATCACGTCGGCTCCGGCACCTTCATGGACATGGCGGTGGACATCGTCACCTATCACCACGAAAACTTCGACGGCACCGGTTATTGCCGTGGCCTGCAAGGTCAGGAGATCCCGCTTTCGGCGCGAATTGTCGCGTTGGCCGACGTGTATGACGCCATTACCTCGCGGCGGACCTACAAACCGGCGTACGATCCAGACGTTGCGCGAGACATCATCGTTCGCGAATCCGGCAAGCACTTCGATCCGATCATCGTCGACGCCTTTCTCGCCCGGTTCGAGCATTTCCGGAGCGGGTGTGGGCAACAGGAGGAGTCGCTCCACGACGATGCATGGTGCAGCGTGTCGACCGGTTTCGACGACTTGTGATCCCAGGGGGAAAGCGGCGAGGAACAATGAGGCCACGCGACCGTTTTCGCTGGAGGGTGGACAAATCGGCATGGTCGGGCAAGAAAAGAA
>DOEZ01000390.1 GCA_003532715.1 Planctomycetaceae bacterium | reverse complement strand
CGAACGCTCCGAACTCGAAAAACTGTTCGAGCGGTCGGGCGGACGACCCAAGCCGAAGGCCGAACCCGAGAAGGGTTCCTGAACCGCGGTTTTCGGCATATCTCTGGTTTCGCCCCTTGGCGGCACTGGCATCTTGCCAGTGCCGCTTTCGTAGTGATATCATGAGCCAAGACGCCCAGCGAGATGCCGATGACGCCCATTTGCCCGGGTTGTTCATGACGTGACACTAGCCCGGATTATTCACGAGCCCAGATTCTGGCGCGGAGTGCAGGATTTCAACTGGATTCNNTCGCTTGCGCTTCGGGTTGGTGTCGCCTCGTGAATAATCCGGGCTAGTGTGGGCCGATGACGCCCAAGTCGAGGCGTCTCTTCCGAGATTTAGCCAAGGGAGAATTGAAAAAAATGGACGTCCGCATCTTCGATACCAAGGAAGCAATGGGCCAAGTGGCCGCCACCGACGGAGCGAAGTCCATCGCCGAGGCGTTGGCCGATCGCGGCCGGGCAAATGTGATCATCGCCACCGGCGCGTCGCAGTTCGAGATGCTCGCGGCCCTGGTCGCCGCCGAGGTCGATTGGTCGCGCGTGACGTTCTTCCACCTCGACGAGTACGTCGGGCTGCCGATTACCCATCCGGCCTCGTTCCGCAAGTATCTCAAGGAACGTTTTGTCGACCGGTTGCCGACGCCGCCGGCCGCGTTCCACTACGTCAACGGCGAGGGCGACTGCGAGGCCGAGTGCGACCGGCTCGGCGAATTGATCGCCGGATGCACGATCGATGTCGCCTTCGTCGGGATCGGCGAGAATGGGCACCTGGCGTTCAACGATCCGCCGGCCGATTTCGAGGCGACCGAGCCATATCTCGTGGTCGATCTTGACGACGCGTGCCGTCGCCAGCAATTCGGCGAGGGTTGGTTTGAGTCGTTCGAGGCCGTGCCGCGCCGGGCCATCACCATGTCGATCCCGCAGATCCTTAAGACTCGCAAGATCATCTGCACGGTGCCCGACCAACGGAAGGCAGCGGCCGCCGAGCGAGCCATCGAGGGTCCGGTGACGCCCGATGTGCCCGCTTCGGCGATGCAACGGCACGGCAACACGACGTTGTACTTGGACAAGGCGGCCGCTTCGCGGTTGAAGTGACGAAGACGCTGTTTCACCACGGAGACAAGGCAGGCCGCAAGCTGATGTAGACTTTTCCCGCAAGGCCGGCACGGATGGGCAAGCCATCCATGGCACCCTTGACGGCTTACTGGCAAGGCAGGCCGCAAGCTGATGCAAGCCGTCGACGACGCCCGGCGATCGTCTCCGTGCCCACCGTGCCTCTGTGGTGAGACCTCTTGCCATCGGCCGTTCTACGCCGCACTCTCGCCGATGGCGCGGCGTGGGTTTTCGACCATCCATCGGCGTAGGTCGTTCGCGTCGACGCCCAATTCGCGCTGCAGATGGTCGGCCATGCGCCGCATGGTGCAGGCCGAGCCGGCCAGCGAGGATCGGTCGGGCGTGCGCGGGATGAGGTCGTCGCCCACTTCGACCACTTGATCGCCGATCGCGTACGTGCCCGGGCCGCAGCCGGCTGCGTTAATTGCGTCGCTTACGATCACGACGCGATCGGCCGGGATGAGTCGAAGGTAGTTCCGCATGGCGACGAACGGCACGTGCGCGCCGTCGGCGATCATGCTCACGAAGAGGCGGTCGGCCAAGCCGAGCACCCGTTCGATGATGTTGTCGTGTCGCGGAAGAACCGCCGGGCAGCCATTGCCGAAGTGGGTGAACATCGACAGTCCCGCGTCGATCGCCCCGCGAAGTTCGTCGACGCTCGGGTTGCAGTGGCCGGCGGCGGCCACCACGCCCGCGCGATCCAATAGCCGGACGACGCGAAAGCCCTCGTCGTATTCGGGAGCGAGCGTCACGATTCGCGCCAATCCCTCGGCCGCGTCGAGTAGCCGCTTCATCGCGTCGGAATCAGCCGGACGAATGGCTGCGGCTGGGTGGGTGCCGAAGTAACCCGGCAACGGGCTGATGAACGGCCCCTCGATGTGAAAACCGAGAACGACCTGTTCGACCAGCGGGTCTTGTCGCCGAAAAGCCGCGAGACTTGCGAGCCGGGCGGCCATGCTTCCCACGTCGTCCGTGATGATCGTCGCCAGGATGTGCTTCACGCCATCCTCGCGCAGACGGCGACACGCTTCGTGCATCTCGTTGGGCGTCGTCGCGCCGTTGTTGAAATCGACTCCGGCGTATCCGTTGACCTGAAGGTCCAGGATGTCGTCCGGGGGGGGTAGCGAGGCTTGTTCCATGATCGTCCCCTCCCTTACGGTCGGGGCTCGGCCTTTGGTTGGGTGGAGATTGGTCCTTGCGGTCGGTGTTCGCGGCCGCATTGCGGTGGGTCTGCCAACACCATATCATGGACGTTGCGAGTCCGTCAAGAAGCCTCCGAATCGCCGGGAGTGATTGCGATGAACTACGAAGTCGAACAGAAGTTTCCCGTCGCCGACCTGGCGCCGATCGAAGCGGATATTACGGCGCTGGGGGCGTCGATTTCGGACACGCGACTCGAGGTCGATCTTTATTTCAATCATCCGGCGCGCGATTTTGCCCAGACCGACGAGGCGATTCGGTTACGGCGCGTCGGGCCGTTGAACCGCATCACGTACAAAGGACCGAAGGTCGACGCGGCGACGAAGACACGTAAGGAGTTGGAACTACCGCTTCCCGACGGCGAGTCGACGTTCGCCGATTGGTCGGCCTTGCTTGGCGTGTTGGGCTTCGTGCCGGTGGGCGAGGTCCGCAAGGAGCGTCGCAAGGCGTGGGTCGAGTGGGAAGGCCGCCGCGTCGAGGTCTCGCTCGACCGGATCGCCGGGCTGGGCGAGTTCGTCGAGTTGGAGCTGGTCGTGCCGCCCGACGAGTTCGAACCGGCCAAGGCGTGCATCCACTCGCTGGCCGACAGGCTGGAGTTGACTCGAATCGAGCGGCGGAGCTATCTGTGCCTGCTGCTGGAACGCCAATCGTCGGGCTAACCTGGATTATTCACCACCTTGGTGCGTCGCGCGCGGTGTGCGATACACTAGCCCGAAGCGCAAGCGAGGGATCTGAAACGGGTTACCCTCGCTTGCGCTTCGGGCTAGTGTCGACTGGTGAAGAATCCTCGCTAGTCCCGATAGGACCAAGGTTTGCATCGCCCCACTCCACAGGCTAATCCCGATAGTACTCGTCGGGGCGCAACTCTTCGTACCGGCCCGTCCGCCGGAGGTGCTTTCGGATGTCGAGACACAGGTGGCATTTGCCGACGTAGCCTCTCGGATCGGGATCGAAATCGGGGGCCAAGCCGCGCCAAAGCCACACGGGGCCGCCTTCGGCCAACTGGCAATAGACCGGAAATCGGTCGGCGTCGATTGTCGGATGCAGATTGCCGATGTTCGCCACCGAAATGCCCGGGCATTGGCCCGTGAAGAGATTACCGAACGGATCGATATGGAAGTGGGTGGTGTCTTCCAGTGTTCGGCGGCACGGTTCGTTTCGATAACTCTCGGCCGGCCGTCGGATGAGTCCTTCGGTCAATTGCTCGACCGCTCGGCCGTTGGGAGTCAAATAACCGTGGAATCGCCAAAGCTCGGCGCGGGCCGAATCGATCCGCAGGATCCGAGTCGATTCGTCGAGCGAATGAACGCGGTTCTCGTCGAGTTCGCGTTCCATGCGATCCAGAACCTCGGGCGTCCAAACCACCACGCCGCGCGGTCCGAACACGTCGCGGGCGGCGCGAACGGCCCGTTTCGTCTTGGCCAACGGAATGAACTCGTTGTGGAACAACGACGCACTGATCAAGACGCCGTCGAGCCCCGCCTCGCGCAATCGCAGAAAACTCTCGCGCGTGCTCCGGTCGTCGTTGCACCACGAGGCGTTGGTTTCGAGGTAATCGACAACGATGCCCAGCCGCCGCGCCGACCGGATCGCATGGAGCAAACCCTTCCAATGGAGCGTCGCCTCGCCGCCGGCCAGGTGAATGCCGTGCAACGATGGCTCGCTGGCCAGGGCGGACAGCGCGGCGTCGATCATCGACTCCGACAGGAAATGCTTGTCCTGTCGCGGAGAACAGCGGTACAGGCAGTGCTTGCACTCGTTCGTGCAGCGGTAGGTCAGCATGACCCCGCCGGAAAGCAGCGGCGGAATCGTGGTCGGCGTCGTCGAAGACATGACTCGGGGCGTGCGTCAAGGGTGATAATTGCCATAAGAGACATGGTAATCATCGAGTATAGCACATTCTTCGGAGGCGGCCGGTTCTCGAAAATCCGTACGTATTCAGCCGTCCGAAGTGGCCTTTGAAGATCGGAAGAAGGGGAAAGCGTGTCGGATTTCGTGGATCAGGAAAAAAGAGCCGGCAATGCAGATCAGGTCTTCCGGCGAAGCTTGCTCGACGGCCCATGCCCAGCTTTCGGCCGGTGTCGGTCGTGTCGCGAACGTTCGCCCGGTCAATTCCCTCGCCAGATCGGCAAGCTGCTCGGGCGAGGCGGCACGAGGATTCTCCAGATAGCGTGTGAACACCATCTGATCGAACGTGTGCGAGAGCACGTCGATCATGCCTCGCAGATCCTTGTCCTTGCCGGCGGCGAAAACTCCCCACTTGCGGCGGTCGGGAAACTGCCGATTCAACACGTCGACCAATGCGGCCACCGAGGCACGGTTGTGCGCCACGTCGAGCACGACGGTCGGCCGACGGTCGAGTATCTCGACGCGCCCCCGACAGAACGCTCGCGCCAGGCCCGATCGAACGGCCGCATCGGGGATGTTCCATCCGGCCTGCCGCAATTGGCCGATGGCGGCCAGCGCCACACCGGCGTTGGCCATTTGATGTCGGCCGGGCATGGCCAACCACAGGCCGCGCAACGGTTCGCCGTCGGTTTCGCGATAGTCGAACGCGGTCGTGTGGTGGGCGTCGGCCGGTTTCGAGGCCGATTCGATGACTTGGAAGTCGATGCCCGCCTCGACAAGTCGGCAGCCGAGCCGATCGGCCGTATCGCGGATGACCTGGCGGGGGCCCGGTTCGACGACGCCGCTGACGACCGGCACACCTGGCTTGACGATTCCGGCCTTTTCGGCGGCGATTTGTTCGACCGTGTCGCCGAGTTGCGCAGTGTGATCGAGACTGATGCTGGTGAGGACCGAGACGAGCGGTCGGCAGACGTTCGTCGAATCGAGCCGCCCGCCCNNATTTTCGTCGAATCGAGCCGCCCGCCCATACCCACCTCGAGGACGGCCACGTCGGCGGCTTGCCTCGCGAAATGCACAAATGCCATGGCCGTGAGGATCTCGAAATAGGTGGGGCTGAAATCGGCCCAGTCCGGACGCTGCCGGGCCTCGCGGTCCATCGCTTCGACGGCCGGCTTGACCGTGGCGACCAGTTCAACCAGCTCGTCACCCGAGCAGATCGCTCCGTCGACGGCGAAGCGCTCCTCGACCTGCTCCAAGTGGGGCGAAGTGAACAGGCCGGTCCGACAGCCCGCGTCGGTCAGAATCGTCGCAATCATCGTGGCGGTCGAACCCTTGCCCTTGGTGCCCGCGATGTGAACAACGGGCAGGCCGGAATGGGGGGATCCCAGGCGATCGAGCAGCTCGTGCATCCGCTCGAGCTTGAAGCGGCTGACGGAGTAGGTGACGTCGGCCATACGTTCGTAGTTGACCCGGCCAAGAAGATACTCGGCCGCCGCCTCGCGATCCCGAGGAACGTCACCAGTAGAGGGGGGGCATGTCATGCGAGGCTCGGTCTGAATTCGGGCGGACGAGTCGATTTCGATTCTCGGCGCGATCTGGCGACTGGGCCCAATCGTGCGGCAAGGGTTGATTCTACGTCGTGTAGGGCGCTCGGGCCATGGGCGCGGGCGTCTCTTCTGGCCATCGGACCCACTGGCACCTTGCAGTCATGGGGGGGTTGATCTATAGTGGAGACTTCGTTTTCGCGTCGAGCCACCCAGGACGGGAGGTGATCGGACGTACCGGCGAGCCGAACATGGAAGGGGATGCCTTTTTTTGGAGGGTCGCCCTTTTTTGGGCCGGTTTCGCTCCGTTCCGAACCATCGGACGCCGGGCGTCGTAAAACGTAGTGGAGCTTTGTCGCGTGCCCACGAAACGCTTGGGCCCGCTTTCGCGGGAATCGCGAGTATTCTTTCCGTAATTCGACGAGGTCACTCCATGCCGGATGATGTCATTATCGAGACCAGAAACCTGACCAAGGTGTATCGCGACTTCTGGGGTCGCCAGAAGGTTCGGGCGCTGAAGGCGCTCGACCTGGAGGTCCGCCGAGGCGAGATATTCGGGCTACTCGGTCCGAACGGTTCCGGCAAGACCACCACCATCAAGTTGATCCTGGGACTTCTGTTTCCAACGAGTGGCCAGGTTCTGTGCTTCGGTCGCGATGCGACCGACCCGACCAAGAACGAGAAGATCGGGTATCTGCCGGAGGAATCCTATCTCTACAAGTTCCTTTCGGCCGAGGAGACGCTCGACTTCTACGGCCGCTTGTTCAGCATGCCGCGCAAGGTGCGGCGTCAGCGCACGGCCGAGTTGATCGAACAGGTGGGACTCGCCCGCGCGAAGAAGCGGCAGTTGCGCGAGTACTCGAAGGGCATGACGCGGCGGATCGGCCTGGCCCAGGCGTTGATTAACGATCCCGAGTTGATCGTGCTCGACGAACCGACGACCGGTTTGGACCCGTTGGGCACGCGCGACATGAAGCAAATGATTCTCGACTTGCGGGAGCAGGGCAAAACGGTCGTCATGTGCAGCCATCGGCTCGACGACGTGCAGGACGTTTGCGACCGGATCGCGATCCTCTACGAGGGCGAACTCAAGGAACTCGGCCGCGTGGACAGCCTGTTGAAGGTTCGCGACGTAACCGAAATCCACGCGCGAAAGCTGAGCGAAATGGCGCAGCGCGAAATCAAGCAGGTCATCGAACGCGAAGGCGGCGAGTTGATCTCAATGGGTAATCCAACAACGACGCTCGAAAGGCTGTTTCTCGACATCGTCGAGGAGAGCGCGGCGCATCCGGGACGTCGTGTACGAGGAGCGAAAGACGCATAGACCATGGTTCTCGAAACACCCATTGTTCCGTTCTTCCAGTGGATTCTCCCAGCGGCACTGACTTGGCTGGGGGTGGTCGCGGTGCTTGCCTGCGTCTNNGCCACGGCCCGGCGCGAGGGATCGAGATCACGGTTCGCGTGCTCTCGGCGGCGGCGTCCGACTTGTTTCGGATGTCTCCGCGGCGCGTCGCCGCGTTGACGTGGCTGTCCGTCAAGGATTCCATCCGCCGCCGCGTGGTCGTCGTGTTCATCCTGTTCGTGGTCGTGCTCCTTTTCGCGGGGTGGTTTTTGGATCCCGGGAGCGATCATCCCCTGCGATTGTACATCACCTTCGTCCTTACGACGACGAGCTATCTGGTCCTGTTGCTGATGCTGTTTCTCAGTTCGCTGAGCATTCCGAACGACTTGAAGAACAAGACGCTCCACACGGTCGTCACCAAACCCGTCCGCCTCAGCGAGATTGTGTTGGGACGCATGCTCGGCTTCATCGGCCTGGGAACGCTGCTTCTGGCGGTCATGGCGTTTATCAGCTACTTCTTCGTCGCGAGGGGACTCGCCCACGTGCATGATGTCGTTCCGGGCAGCCTGCGGGCAATTAGTCCGAGCGAGGCTCCCGACCGGTTCGACGTGCCCATGAAGGGCGCCAGCAGCGTGGTCAACAAGCACCGGCACGACGTCGTGTTGGACAGCGAGGGGCGAGGCCGGCTCGAGATGGAGCAGGACCACTTTCACCGCGTAACGCGCCGAGATCAAGAGGGTGAAGTCGCGTACGAGGTGGGGCAGCCCGAGGGAATGCGGATCGCCCGCGTACCCGTCTACGGAAAGCTTCGCTTTTTGGACCGGCAGCGAAACGAGACGGAAACCGGCACCAACGTTGGCGACGAATGGACGTATCGCAGTTACATCGAGGGGGGCACGCTGGGCGCGGGCGCGTGGACGTTCGACAACGTCACCGAGTCGCGATTCTCCGACCGGATTCAGTTGGAAATGACGCTCGGGGTGTTCCGAACCCATAAGGGCGACATCGAGCAAACCATTGCCGGCGTGGTTCTGTTGCGCAATCCCAAGACCGGCTTGACCGTCGAAGCCAAGGTCTTCAAGTCGCGCGAGTTTTCGACCGACGTCCATTATCTCGCGCGGAAGTTGATGCCACAGAGCGTTTACCTTCTGAATCGCGAGGAGAACGCCGACGGCAAGGTCCGCTATGTCCGCGAGGAAATCGCCGACGGGCGGAAGGCGGAATACGACGTGTTCGAGGATTTGACCGACAACGGCACCCTGGAGATCTGGCTGCAATGCCTCGATCCGGGGCAGTTCTTCGGCGTCGCGCAGGCCGACCTGTATCTCCGCGCCCGCGACGCCTCGTTCGCGCTCAACTTCGTGAAGGGCTATTTCGGCATCTGGATGCAGATGGTCCTGGTCGTCGGATTCGGCGTGATGTTCAGTACGTTCCTGAGCGGTCCGATCGCGATGGTGGCCACCGTGGGGATGCTGCTCGGCGGATTCTTCCGCGGATTCATGCTGAAATTGGCGCTGGGCGAGACCTACGGGGGCGGTCCGGTCGAGTCCTTCATCCGTATGTTGACGCAGGACAACGTCGTCAGCGACCTGCCCGAGGGACTCCGCACGACCGTGGCCCAAACGATCGACGCCGTGCTTCAGGTGGGACTGCGGGCCGTGGCCCAGATTCTGCCTCCGTTCGGTGAATTCAACTGCGCGAATTACGTGGCTTACGGTTTCAATATATCGTCCGATTGGATCGCCCAACGGGGTCTGACCGCCCTGGGCTTCGCGGTCGTTCTCTTCGTGGTCGGTTACTTCTTCCTGAAAACGCGCGAGGTGGCCCGATGACGTCCCGACGGCGTTCCTTCATTCGCAAGATTGTCTACGTTTGTTGCCTCGTTCCGCTGGTGTTTCTGCTGTACTGGCTAGGGTCGCCTCGCACGCTCGACACGGCCGGGGCGAAGGGAAGTCCGGGCGGCGTTCTGGCCCAAATCCGCACGGAACAGAAGATCGAGCAGGTTCATTTGGGCAAGATCGACCCGGCCAGCGAGTCGCTTCGGTTGGCGATGCTCGGAATGCGCGGTATCGCGGCCAACATTCTGTGGACCAAGGGCATCGAATTTCAGAAGAAGAAAGACTGGACCAATCTTTCGGCCACGCTGAATCAGATCACTAAGTTGCAGCCCAACTTCATCGAGGTCTGGCGTCATCAGGGATGGAACCTTTCCTACAACTGCTCGGCCGAATTCGACGACTACCGCGAACGCTACCGCTGGGTCATTCGTGGAATCGAGTTTTTGCAATTGGGCACGCAGTACAACGAACGCGAGCCGCGTCTGCTGCGCGACATCGGCTGGTCCATCGGGCAGAAGATCGGCCGCAGCGACGAGCGGGTTCAGTTCCGGCGACTCTTCAAGGACGACGATCTCTTCAACAAGGACGTTCCCAAGAGCCGCCGCGACAACTGGCTCATCGGCAAGGAGTGGTTCCGAAAGGCCGAGCGGCTGATCGACTCGGGCGACGCTTCGGCGCGCGGAAGAGAAATGGCGCCCCTCGTCTTTCGGTCGCAGGCGCCCATGAGCCAGATGAATTGCGCGGCCGCGCTGGCCGAAGACGGGGTTTTCGGCGAGCGGCTTAAGAATGAATGGCGACAGGCGGCGAACGACTGGGAGGATTTCGGCCGATTCGGCATTCGGACCTCGACCGACGTAACCGTTCGGTTGGGAGAGTTCGAGCGGCTCGTGGCCGAACAGCAATCGCTGATCGGTGAACTCGACAACCTGGCCCCCGGCGTGCGCGAGGACTTGTACCAGCAGCGGTTCGCCCAACTGACCGACGCACAGCGCGACGCGTGGGCAACCCCCGAGGCCCAGCGCACGCCCGAGCAACACACGGCGGCGGCGGAGGCCGCGGTGCTGCTGCAAGTAGGACCGCACGAGGTTGAACGCAACGCCCCGCGCGAAAACCGAACGAAGGCCCGAGAGTTGCTTACCCAAATCGAAAACCTCGAAGAGCGCCTTCGTTTGACGAATAGCTACCGTCAGGTCGTCAACTACGACTACTGGAAGCTCCGCGCCCGGATCGAGCAGGAGGAAGGAATGNNGTCTTCGAGGCGAACGAGGCGTTAGCCAAGGGCGACCTGGCGGGCGCGCTGACGGCCTTCGATCAGGGCTCGCGAGCTTGGGCTCGCATGTTGCACGAGTACCCAACGTTGATGAGCGACAAAGCGACTAGCGACGACATTGAAGACTTGCTCGAGGAATACGGCAGGGCACTGGACCAGTGCGACCAGCTCTTTCCGCCGAACTTCGCGCTGGCGCCGTTCGTCCAGTATCAAGTCGAAGATAACTTCAAGCGCGCGCGCGTTCGCATCGACCTGAACAAGTCCCTGGAGGCCGAAGCGGCGGGCGATCTCGCCACCGCGGCGAACTTCCAAGAAAAGGTCCTCGAATGGTGGAAGCTGTTGATCGCCGACGTGCCCAGCCTCGAACAGGCAAGCAATCGAGCCATCACCGACGAGATCCTCGCGACCGTCGCGAAGTATGCCGACACGCTTCGGAAACTCGACCGGCCGATTCCGGGCAACTTCCTGCTACACGGCTTCGTTCGCATCCAGATGGAACACGATCCGCAAACGCGACTTGCGCAGGAGGCGATCGAGTCGGGCCGGATCGCGGCGGAAGACGGAGAACTGGAAGCCGCCCAGAAGGCTTATGAGCAAGGCTTCGCGCTGTGGCGAACGGTGCTCGACCGTTATCCCAGCGTTTTGGCCGACTCCACGATCGGCGAAGAGTTGATCGCCGTGATCGATGAGTATCGCGAGTTGCTCGAAAAGCGGAAGGAAGAGATGCCTAAGGACTTCATCCTCCAAGACGTCGTCGAGCGATACGGCCAATGAGGCCGCTCGCCCGTCGCGGCCGGCGCGCCGCGACGGCTTCACCGATCTCCGAGCCGAGTATTGCCAGTGCAGACCCCAGACAGACACGCGACGGCCCCCTCGCCGCCGCCCACGCCTGAATTGATCGGCTCGGGGCGGGCCATGCAGGA
>DOEZ01000248.1 GCA_003532715.1 Planctomycetaceae bacterium | reverse complement strand
TCGTTATGGGACTGATCGTGGGCGTGATCGCAAAACTCATCATGCCGGGAAGAGACCCCGGTGGAATCATCATCACGATCTTGCTGGGAATCGCGGGTGCTTTCGTCGGTGGGTTTGTTGGATCCTACTTCGGGCTCGGGACGGTCACCGGACTCAATCTGGGAAGCATCCTATTGGCCATCGGCGGCGCGATTCTTCTCTTGATCCTGTATCGCGTCGTCAAGAGATAACGATCGGTCCGGATTCCACCGTGTCGTGGCTGTCACAAGATGGCTTGACTTCGCTATCGGCGACGGTATTCTGAAGAACATCGAGTCGGAGAGCGTGAAGCCATGCCCAGCAAATCGAGCACGCAGTCTCGAATCATTTGGATCGAGTGCAAGGGCGACGACGGAATAGTCGGCCCTGCTCGAATCGGCCGTGTCACCTTTTCGAAGTCAGGCAAGTCGCTCTACTATCGGGGCGATCGATTTGTGACACTCGCCGGGCAGGGATTCAAGTCCAACTATATGAGAGTCGGCACGCACGAGCACTACTGGATTTCGCGATGCCGGAAAGATGGTCGCGACGCCCTCTATAACACCGACATTGTTATTGACGACGAAGTGCAAGAGGAATACTGGACCGAGATCCGGAAGAAAGCAGAAAACGTCAACATCTCCTGTTTTCAGGCAACCGGAAAAACCACTCGCTAGCGACTTCGTGAACTTCGTGCCCTTCGTGGTGATCCCAACCGCCGAAGGCCACACTACCCGACGACCGGCGTTTGGCCTGGGATGCCGATTTGCGGGACGAAGACCGGCGCGCCGATGGTCGGCGAGGCGACCGGCTTGACGGCGGCCGGCAGTTTGAGAGTGAAGGCCGTTCCCTTGCCGACCGTGCTATCGACCCGAATTCGTCCCTTGTGCGCCTCGATGATGTCGCGGCACATCGAAAGCCCAAGCCCCGTTCCCCCCTTGCCGCTGGCGTCGGGGCCTTGCTTGGTTGTGTAGAACGCCTCGAAGATGTTCGGCAGTTTGTCGGCCGGAATTCCGCAGCCATAGTCGCGCACGACCAACTCGACCATGTTCTCGTCGGCGTTGTAATCGAGCTTGATCAGCAATCGGCCGCCGTTGGGCATCGCCTGGCGCGCGTTGATCAACAGGTTGAGGAGGACTTGCTGAATCTGGTTGCCGTTGACCATGGCCTGGGGCGTGGGGCGAATCTGCTGCTCGACGCGAATGCGATACTTGTTCATCTCGCGCTCCAACAGCATGAAGCTGTCGGCGATCAGCCCGGAAAGATCGGTCGGTTCGCGATCGGCGGTGCGGTTTCGGGCCATTCCCAGCACGCTGTTGGTGATTTTGGCCGCGCGATTGCTCGCCGCGAGAATCTTGTCGAACGCCTTCTCGCGGGTTGCGCTGTCGCGATGACGCATGCCGAGCTTGGCATAATTGATGATCGTCATCAGGATGTTGTTGAATTCGTGCGTGGTGGTGCCGACCAGTTCGCCCAATGCGGTCAGCGTCCGCGCTTGCGCCAGTTGGGTCTTGAGTACTTCGATCTGCTGTTGCGGAGTCAACTCGTTGTTTTCACCACTCATGAGTGGTCAGCTCCTTCTTGTATTCACGCTTCCCGAAGCCCGCGACCAGAAGAGATCGACCCAAACGGCCAGATTCACCTTCTTACCAAAGCGGCCATCTCCAGGCTGTTTTTCCAAGGCGACGCGTCTTAACTCCAACGAAACAAAGAGTTTAGCGTTCCACTAATCGTATCGACGAATCGGGCTGGGTAGCTGAACCCCAAGCCGATATAATCCGCATTCGCGTTCGAGTCCAGCACGGAAGTCGGTTGGTTGGAGAAGCTGGGATGCACACGGTCGATGCGTTGGAGGCGGCCTTGGCTCTGGCCAAGCAAGTCGGGTACCGCGTTCGCGAGGAATGGCTCGACGGCCGCGGCGGGGGTGGCTGCGAAATTCGAGGCCAGAAATGGATATTCCTCGATCTGGCCCTGGGCCCCGAAGAGCAACTCGATCAGGTGCTCGAATCGCTCCGCAACGACCCAACAGCCACGGAGAACGCGGGATGGGCCCGATTGCGAGCAATGGGGATGCCGAAGATAGGAGAGACGTCATTGCCCGAGCAAGGGCCTCTTGCGGCTGCGCCGCACCGATAGACAAGCTATCGGTGCTACCCACCACCACTATCCACTCGCCACTATCCACTCGCCACTATCCACTGTCCCCCGCCCCATACAGCCCCTGCGTACGAATATACTCCTCGACCGCGCGAGGCGTTTGATAGCGAATGCTTCGGCCATCCGCCGCGCGCCGGCGCAAGTCGGTGCTGCTCATGCCCATTTCGGGCATCTCGACCTGAAGACGGCGGGTCTGGGCGATCCGCTCGGGTGAGGCGATCGGTTCAAGGCACGCAAAGTCGATCGGCCCCGTGCCCGGGCGATGCACGGCGACCGGCTGGGCAAGCCGGCATATCTCGGCCGCTTCACGCCAATTGGGCAGGTCGTTGAGCATGTCGGCCCCGACCATCAGGAACAGCTCATCGTCGGGTCGCGTCTGGCGGAAATGACGCAACGTCTCGACTGTGTAACTGGTCCCCCCGCGTTCGATTTCGTGGGCACACACCTCGAACGCTTCCTGCCCGGCGATCGCCAGGCGGAGCATGGCGACTCGGTCGTCGGCCGGGGCCAATGGCCGTCCCTTCTTATGCGGGGGGGTGGCCGTCGGCACGAACAAGACCCGGCCCAACTCGCACTGTTCGCGGCAACACTCAGCCAGCAGCAAATGGCCGTAGTGAACCGGGTCGAACGAACCGCCGAATAGTCCTAGTCGCATGGCCGATATTTGGGCTAGTTGGGGTGATTGGCAATGATGCCGCCAGCGTCTATGGTAATGGTTCGACCCCGGTTTGACCATGCCGGCCCGGTTTGGGCGGCCATAACCGTTCCCGGATTGCCATAGTCGCCTTTCGCTCCGCGAAAGTAGCGCTACTTTCGCGGAGCGAAAGGCGACTATCGAAATAATTCACGACGGACCAAAGCGTGACGAACGAGCAGCGAAACCTATTCGACTTCGACGAACCGGCCCCCTGGGACGAGGACGACCAGACCGAGCGGACGGTGGCCACGGTCGTATTCGCCGAGGGGCCACCGGGCGAGTTCGACTACGCAGTGCCCGACGAGTTGGTCGAGCTGGTTGAGATCGGCCGCCGCGTCCGCTGCCCCCTGGGCCGAGGCAACCGGCCTATCATCGGCTACTGCGTCCGGCTCGACACCCGGCGGATCGCCGGCCGCCCGCTCAAACCGATTGCCGACGTGATCGACCGACGGACGCTTCTTTCGCGGGCCATGATGCGGTTGACCAAGTGGATCGCCGAGCACTACCTTTGCCCCTGGGCCCAGGTGCTCCAGGCCGTCGTTCCGGCGGGAGTCCGTTATCAGGCGGGCACGCGCGACATGGTAATACTGAGCGTCGCTCCCGACGCGGCCGACCGGCTCGCCACGCTCGACCTGCCCGACAAACAGGCGGCCGCCCTGAAAACCCTGGCCGCCGCGAACCGACCGCTCACCTCGGCCCAACTGGCCAAAATGGCCGGCTGCACGGTCGGGCCGATCAATGAGTTGCGTAAGAAGGGCCTCGTCACGGCTCGGCGCGACCGCATGAGCACCGAGACGGCCCAGGCCGAAGTCCACGCTCGCCAGCAGGGCTTGCAGCTCAATGACGACCAACGGCCCGTGCTCGCCGCCATTCTCGCCGCGTTGAACGAAGGCCGCCATGAAACGCTCCTGGTCCACGGCGTGACGGGCAGCGGCAAGACCGAGGTCTACATCCAGGCGATCGAGGAAGTCATCCGTTTCGGCCGCCAGGCGATTGTGCTGGTGCCCGAGATCAGTCTGACTCCGCAGACGTTGTCCCGCTTCCGCTCGCGGTTCGACCGCGTGGCCGTGTTGCACAGCCATTTGACCGACGCCGAGCGGCACGGCCATTGGCAACGGATCGCCGAGGGGGGAGTTCAGGTCGTCGTCGGCGCGCGGAGCGCGGTCTTCGCGCCGACGCCCCATCTGGGGCTGATCGTGGTCGACGAGGAGCACGAATCGACGTTCAAGCAGGAATCGGCGCCGCGCTACCACGCCCGCGAGGTGGCCGTCGCCCGGGCCAAGATGGAGAGCATTCCGGTCGTGCTCGGTTCGGCCACGCCCTCGTTGGAAAGCTACCATCGAGCCCGCATCGGGCAATACACGTTGCTCGAGATGCCGCGCCGCGTGCTCGACCGGCCCATGCCGGCCGTCGGCACCATTGATCTGCGTTTGCAAATCCACGGGCGGCACTCGCGCGGCATGATCAGTCGGCAGCTTCATGCGGCGATGCACGAGGCGCTGGCCGACGACGGGCAGATCATCTTGCTGTTGAACCGTCGCGGCTTTTCGACGCACATCCAGTGCCCGGCCTGCGGCCACGTCGTGCAATGCCCCCATTGTGAAATCGCCCTGACGCACCACCGGACGAAGGAAACCGCGTTGTGCCACTACTGCGAATACGAGATTCCGGCCCCGCGGGCGTGTCCGCAGTGCGATTTCGAGGGAATCCGCTACAGCGGCCAGGGAACCCAACGGCTCGAGGCCGAGGTGCGCGCCCGGTTCTCCGACGCGACGTATCTGCGCATGGATACCGACACGATGCGTTCGCGCGGCAGCCACGAGAAGGCTCTCGATGCCTTCCGCCGGGGGGATGTTCGGATCCTCTTGGGAACGCAAATGATTGCCAAAGGGCTTGATTTTCCGAATGTGACGCTCGTTGGCGTGATCAATGCCGACACGGCCTTGCACCTGCCCGACTTCCGCGCGGCCGAGCGGACGTTCCACCTCGTCACGCAGGTGGCCGGCCGGACCGGGCGAGGCGACAAAGGGGGCCGCGTGCTGGTCCAAACCTTCAGCCCCGATCATCCGGCCATTCGAGCGGCCATTCGGCACGATTACGCGGCCTTCGCGGCGAGCGAACTGCCGATGCGCGAGTCGTTGCTCTATCCGCCCTTCGCCGGAATGATCCGCTACGTCATTCGGGGACCGCGCCGGGAGACCACCGAGGCATTCGCCGCCGAAATGGCTCAGCGGCTTCGGCAATCGCTCGAATCCGAGCAGGCCGAGGGACGTGTTTTGGGACCGGCCGTCGCGCCGTTGGCCCGATTGCGAGGAATGTATCGGTACCAGATTCACATTCATGGGCCGAACCGGCACCGGCTGCGACGCGCGGCCCGCGCGGCTGCCGCCGAGTTACAGCCGCCCGACGAGGTGCAATGGATTGCCGACGTCGATCCGCTGGCAATGCTTTAGGATGATGACGATTACAAGGGCGCGGTCCATTACGGCGTGCGACGATTTATCGTTGCTTTCATCGTGGACCGCGACGATTCATCGTCGCTTTCGTTTCTGGTCGAAACTCCACTTCCCACGGCGAAGAACGTGAGCTAGAATAGAAATGGAGGATCCGTGATTCGAGCGATCCATTTCTGATGGTTGACCGAGTCGTTTCTTCGTTCTCGGAGGGCTCGAATCACGAGAGACGGACTTCTCATGAGTTGCTTTTCACATGATTCTCGCTCAAGAAACCCGCTTGGGGTCTATATCGGCGTCTCGCCGTGAGGAATAAAAAGTTTACAGGTACCGTAGCGTTTGTGTAAAACGCTACACGGGGCCGGGAGTTCGGCTCGGTTTTTCCGATACGGACGCCTGGCCCCCGTTTTTTCTTTGTGGGACCGACCGGATGACGGAGTTTGCCCAGCAGCGTCACCAGCCGGCGACGCCTTTGGAGCGGCCGCGCGAGCTGATCGTCGCCTGCCCGCCGATGCGAAGCAACGTGAACCTGTCGCGCATCGCCCGGGCGGCTGGCTGTTTTGGCGTGCGTCGGATGATCTGTTGCGGCACGGCCAAGCTGATTGGGAAGATTGCGCGAGATAGCACGGAGTCGCTGTTGATCGAGGTTCACCGAACGCTTCCCCCGGTTCTTGCCCGGCTGAAGCAGGAGGGCTACGTCTTGATCGGTCTGGAGCAGACCAATGATTCGCGTTCGATCCACGACTTCGCCTTCGCGCGGCGGACCGTGCTGGTCATCGGCAACGAACGCCTGGGAATCGAGCCCGAGGTGTTGCGCATGTTGGACCAGACGGTCGAGATCCCCGTTTACGGCACCCCCGACAGCCACAACGCGGCGACGGCCGCCGCGATCGGCATTTATGAGTACTGCCGCCAGTTTCCGGCCGGATGATTCGGGTTCTTGCCGGGTCGGAAACCGGGCCGCTCGGGGTTGGAACCGCCGAGACGCAGAGACGCAGAGGAGGAAACTCGTCGGGTACCACCGGTACGTTCGTCGGGTACCGCCGGTTCTTGAACCGGTACCGTGCAGCGGCAAGAGGTCTTTGTGAAGACACAGGTATCACGTGGGTTCTCAAACCGGTACCCGGCCGGCACCAGCTTGCACGCTGCGTTCCGCCCAGCTTCCCAGCCCGAAGGGCTGCAACTCGGTAGCCCAGCCCGATGCCATCCAGCCCGAAGGGCTGCAACTCGGTAGCCCAGGGCAACGCCCTGGGAACGGGAAATTCCGATAAACCGATCGCCCTGAAAGGGCCGAACAGGTCCAGTCCTGCCCTTTCAGGGCGTGTCGTGTTTTCTGGATGCTCGGTAACCAGGGCGTTGCCCTGGGCTACGAAGTCATGGCCCTTCGGGCTGAGCACGGTCGAGCGACCGCGCCCGGGCACCATCGACGGCTTGCCCGTCCTTGGGGAGCGTCACGGCGTCGTTGCGCCGTCCGGCGTCGCGGGTTCAAGAACCGGGATCACCGATTGATTGCTCGGCCCGGGCGAAGCCACCGGGCCCGGGCGTTCGACGGCCACAATCGTGCCGACCAGGTTCTTGGGTCGCACGTTTCCGGCAAAAACCTTGCCAAGATCGAAGTACGCCGCGACCACCCCC
>DOEZ01000120.1 GCA_003532715.1 Planctomycetaceae bacterium | reverse complement strand
CAGGTGGCCTTCGACCGACGCGAATACAAGTACCACGGGCGCGTGGCCGCCGTGGCCGACGCGGCGCGCGACGCCGGGCTGGACCTGGGGGCGAAGAAGGAAGTGACGGCCGAGGAGGGTTCGGAAAAGAAGAAGTCCGGCCCCAAGAAGGTCAAGGCCGCCGCGAAGGACAAGCCCGCGAAGGACAAGCCCGCGAAGGATAAGTCCGCCGCGAAGGACGAGAAAGCGAAGAAGGGCAAGAAGTAGTCGCCGGGCGACGGTCGGTCGCGGCGAATGACCAACACGATCCACTAGCCAACCATCAATTCTCATGGCTGAAGATTCGACAAGAGGAGAACTGATCGAAAAGGTCGTCAAGATCCGGCGGTGCGCCGCCGTGGTCAAGGGCGGTCGCCGATTCAGCTTCGCGGCACTGGTTGTCGTCGGGGACGGCAAAGGTCGCGTGGGTTGGGGATACGGCAAGGCGAACGAGGTTCCGCCGGCCGTCGAGAAGGCCGGCAAGGACGGCACGCGATCCATGGTGCCCGTGTCGCTGAAGGGCTCGACCATTCCGCACACGGTCCAGGGTCGGTTTGGCGCGGCCCGGGTGGTGCTCGTTCCGGCTAGTCCCGGTACGGGCGTTATTGCCGGAGCGGCCGTGCGAGCCGTGTGCGAAGCTTGCGGCATCAACGACATCCTGACGAAGAGCTTCGGCTCGAACAACGCCATCAACCTGGTCAAAGCCACCATCGACGCGCTGGAAAACCTTCGCGCTCAGAGCGAGGTCGAACGGTTGCGAGGAGTCTCCCTGTCATGAATCTCGACGACATCCATCGCGGCATAACGAAGAACAAGAAACGCAAACGCGTGGGCCGCGGCATCGGCTCGGGCCACGGAAAGACGTGCGGCCGCGGCCACAAGGGCCAAGGCGCGCGGGCCGGTTTCTCCATGCACCCGACGTTCGAGGGCGGACAGATGCCCTTGATTCGCCGCGTGCCGAAGCGAGGATTCAACAACAAGTGGGCGCTGGTCGTCGCGGCCGTGAACGTGGGAGACCTGGAAGTCGCCTTCGAAGACGGCGACGACGTGAATCTCGAGACGCTCAAGGCGAAGAGTCTCGCGAAGCAAGGTTTTGACGTACTGAAGATTCTCGGCGACGGCGAGCTCACGAAGAAGCTCAACATAACGGCGCACCGATTCAGTAAGTCGGCTCTCGAGAAGATCGAAAAGGCCGGCGGACGAATCACGATTCTGCCGGGCAAGGCGCCCGTGGTCAGAAACAAGATGAAGAAGTCCAAGTAGAGGCCCGGGCAAGAAGCAAACGGAGCCAGCGATGTGGGAAAAAATACGCATTATCTTTTCGATCGGTGAGCTGCGGCAGAAGATTCTTTTGACTCTTTTCTTGCTCGCCATCTACCGCGTCGGTTGGCAAATCGTGCTTCCGATCGTCGACAAGGGGGCCATGGAAGTCTTCTTCGGCGACACGAGCAAGGGACTCGGGAAGCTTCTCGAGACGGTGGCCACCTTCAGCGCCAGCTCGCTTACGAACGCGACCATCTTCGGCCTGGGGATCATGCCCTATATCTCAGCCTCGATTATCTTCCAGTTGCTCGGAAGCGTCTGGGGGCCGCTCGAAAAACTCCAGAAGGAGGGCGAGAGCGGGCGCAAGAAGATCAATGAATACACGCGCTACGCCACGATCCTGCTGTGCCTCGGACAAAGCTGGTTTTACGTGAATTTTCTCGTGCAGCGCGATTTGGTGAAACCCGGATTCGGCACGATTCCCTGGCAGATTACGGCCGTGGTGACCATGACGGCCGGAACGGCGTTTCTCATGTGGCTGGGCGAACAGATCGACGAATACGGCATCGGCAACG
The DNA here is from genome assembly GCA_003532715.1 of Planctomycetaceae bacterium. Taxonomy (GTDB): domain Bacteria; phylum Planctomycetota; class Planctomycetia; order Pirellulales; family Thermoguttaceae; genus UBA11386. The sequence goes on along the minus strand of DOEZ01000120.1, from coordinate 8,914 downwards.
GCATCAGCCTGTTGATTATGGCCGGCATTCTGGCCCGGATGCCCGGGGCGGGATGGGACTTGATCAGGCCGATCTTCGAGAAGGGCGGCCTCACCGTGGGATCGAGCGGCGACCAGGTCGGCGTCGAAGTCCTGGTCATTTTGGCCGTGTTGTTCGTCGGAGTAGTTGCGGGAATTGTGTTTATCACGCTCGGCCAGCGGCGCATCCCGACTCAAAGCGCCAAGCACGTGCGGGGTCGCCGCGTCTACGGCGGAACGCGTCAGTACCTGCCGCTGCGAGTCAACCAGGCGGGCGTCATGCCGATCATCTTCGCCAGCAGCCTTTTGCTGTTTCCGACGGTGTTTTTCGGCTACCTTGCCGGTTATGGCGGACTGTGGCAACAACTCGACGCCGTTTTCAGAAACCACGACGGCTTCATCTATAACGTCTTGTACGTGCTTTTGATCTACTTCTTCTGCTACTTCTGGACGGCGATCACCTTCAATCCGAAGGACATGGCCGACAATTTGAAGAATTATGGAACGTTCATCCCCGGCTACCGTCCCGGCAAGCGAACGGCCGACTACCTGGAAAAGGTCATGGTTCGCATTACCTACGTCGGCGCCGGATTCCTCGCGTTGGTCGCGATCATTCCGACTCTGGTGTCCACGTGGTTGCGCATCGACCCCGGCGTCGCCAGTTTTTACGGCGGCACGGGTTTGCTCATTGCCGTGAGCGTCGCGTTCGACCTGGTTCAGAAGATCGACAGCCACCTGGTGATGCGAAACTACAAGGGTTTGCTGGAATAAGAGGTCGCTGGACCGTCGGACCGGCGGACGATTTTGCCGACGCCGGTCGGTGGTCGGGAACGCCGCGGGACCGGGCGGCGTGAAGCACGCCGCGGCAAGAGAATACCGCAACGAAAGGATCTGCTTCATGCGAATCGTCTTCATCGGACCTCCGGGCGCCGGAAAGGGAACCCAAGCCGAGCGCCTGATCGCGAAATACAAGCTGGCCCATCTTTCGACCGGCGACATGCTTCGCGCGGCGCGCGACGCCCGGACCGAAGTCGGGAAGAAGGCCAACGAGTTCATGTCGAAGGGCGCGTTGGTTCCGGACGAAATCATCATTGGAATCATCGACGAAAGGCTGGCGCAACCGGATTGCCAAGGGGGTTACCTGCTCGACGGATTTCCTCGGACGATCGCCCAGGCCGAAACGCTCGACGCGCTTTTGGCCGAGAAGAGCACGCCGCTGGACGTCGTGTTGGAATTGCGGGTGCCGGAGGATGAGTTGTTCGACCGATTGGCGGGACGGGGCCGAGCCGACGACAAGCCGGACGTGATTCGGCAACGACTCGTGGCCTATCGCCAACAGACCGAGCCGCTCTTGGAGTACTACCGGAAGAGGAGCATTTTGGAGTCGATCAACGGATTGGGAACCGTGGACGAGATATTCGATCGGGTGGTTGAAGCGTTGGCCTCGTTGGAAGCGTAGAGAGGCACCGTCGAACAGCCCAACGAAGGGAGACGCGCCGGCGTGGAGATACTTCGCTCACCACGAGAAATCGCACTGCTGCGCAAGGCGGGACTGGTCGTTTGGGAAGCACATCAACTGGCCGCTTCGATGGTGCGTCCCGGCGAAACCACCGCGCGGATCGACGAGGCCGTGGAGCGGTTTTTTCACGACAGCGGCGTCGAGCCCCTTTTCAAGGGTGTGCCGGGTCCCGTGCCGTTTCCGGCGGTGACGTGCATGTCGGTCAACGAGGAAGTCGTCCACGGGATTCCCAGCGAACGGATACTGAGAGAAGGAGACATACTGAGCATTGACACGGGCTGCCGGCGGAATGGTTGGTGCGGCGACGCGGCCGTTACCCATCCGGTGGGTCAGGTGGCTCCCGAGGTATGGGAGTTGCTGGACGTGACGCGAGGCGTGCTCGACCTGGCGATTGAGCAAATGGCTCATTGTTCGCTGTGGAGCGAGGTCGCGGCCCAGATGGAGACGTATGTGCGGGACCACGGGTTCTCGGTTGTCGAGGCCTTTGTCGGACACGGCATCGGTCGAGAGATGCACGAAGACCCCCAGGTGCCGAACTTTGTCGGCAAGCAGTTTCGCCGATCGGGGGATTTTGAATTGGTGCCCGGACTGGTCATCGCAATCGAGCCGATGGTGAACATGGGCAGCAAACACATTCGCACCCGACCCGACCACTGGACCCAGGCGACGGTCGATGGAAAAGCGAGTGCCCATTTTGAACATACGGTGGCGATTCGCGACTCGGGCCCCTACGTGTTGACTGCGGGACCGGAGGAAGACGAGTAATGTCGATTCGGCGGACCGCGTAAGTTCGGCGGACCTCCACGACCCAAGTGGGGGGTATTTTTATTGAATTGGCGTGCGCAATGCCGCCAGAAAACCGATTCCGGGGGCTTGAGTCGAACCCGGCACCAAGTCTATACTGGAATGCTTTGCTACTTTGGAGAAATTAGTCTCGTTTCCGCAAGAGCTTGGCGGAGGACGATCGCCGTGTTCATTTAGGTGCTTGGCCCGTGTTCGATGGGCCGAGTCGCGTGCGGCGGATAGAGGAAACCCGTGGAGAAGTTGGTCGAGCCATGAAGATCCGATCCAGCGTGAAACGAATTTGCGAGCACTGCAAGGTTGTGCGCCGTCGCGGCGTGATTTTTGTGGTTTGTTCCAATCCTCGCCATAAGCAGCGTCAAGGTTAACGCATTCAGGTTAGGGAAGGGCTTGGTCCTTCCGTCCAGGAGTACTCGATATGCCGCGTCTGTTGGGTGTTGACATTCCGAATGATCGACCGATCGTGGTCTCGTTGACTTATTTATACGGCGTGGGGCCGAAGACGGCTCGCGACCTGTGCCACGACGCGGGGATCGCGCCGCACGTTCGGGCGAGGGAGCTGCGTGAGGACGAGTTGGTCCGGCTGGCCACGTTGTTGGACAAGGACTACACGGTCGAGGGTCAGCTTCGCCGGACGATCAATCAGAACATTGTTCGTTTGCGCGACATTGGTTGTTATCGCGGGTTGCGTCATCGCCGCGGTTTGCCGGTGCGAGGGCAGCGAACGCGAACGAACGCTCGGACTCGGAAGGGACCGAAGAAGACGGTGGCCGGCAAGAAGGGCGTCAAGGACCTTCGATAAGCGTTTTTCGGAGGAACCGCGTCGCGGCCTCCGGATGGGCGTTTTACATCAGACCATACAAGACTGGGAGTATCTCGAACGGTGGCCAAGACCAAAGCAAAGCCGAAGCGACGCAAGACACGTCGCAGCGTGACGGTGGGAGTCGCCCATATCAAGGCGAGTTTCAACAACACGACGATCACGATTACGGATACGAAGGGCGACACGCTTTGCTGGGCGACGGCCGGCACGAGTGGATTCAAGGGAAGCCGGAAGAGCACGCCGTTCGCGGGCCAGTTGGCCGCGCAGCAGGTGGCCGAGAAGGCGATCAAGTTCGGGATGAAGGAAATCGACGTGCAGGTGAACGGTCCGGGGAGCGGCCGTGAGAGCGCCATCACGGCCTTGCAGGCGGCCGGCCTGACGATCAAGTCGATCGAGGACGTGACGCCGTTGCCGCACAACGGTTGCCGTCCGAAGAAGCGCCGCCGCGTGTAGGCCCGACCGGCGTCGCGGATGGGCGTCGCGAAGAACACATTATCAAAGACTTATGTTGGGAGTTTGATCGAGGATGGCTCGCTATACCGGACCCGTTTGTCGCATGTGCCGACGCGAGGGAACGAAACTCTTTCTGAAGGGGTTCCGTTGCGACTCGCCGAAATGCGCGGCCGAGCGCCGCGAAAATCCGCCCGGCTCGCAGTCGTTCCGTCGCGGCAAGATGACCGACTACGCGATTCACCTGCGCGAGAAGCAGAAGGTGAAGCATTATTACGGCGTCTTGGAGGCGCAGTTCCGGAAGTACTTCCGCCGAGCCGAACGGACGCACGGAAACACGGGCGAGGCGCTGATGAGCATTCTCGAGCGCCGGTTGGACAACATCGTTCATCGGTTGGGCTTCGGACAATCGCGAGCCCAGGCGAGGCAGATCGTGTGCCACGGCCACATCACGGTCAACGGCCAGCGCGTCGACATTCCGAGCTACTTGGTGCGTCCCGGCGACGTGATTCGCGTCAAGGAACGGGTCAAGAGCCTGGAACAAGTGAAGAATAACCTGGCCGAGCATCATCGCGAGGTTCCCGACTTCCTCAACATGGTTCCGGGCGACAAGCCCGAGGGACACGTGCTGCGGTTGCCGGAAATGGAAGACGTGTCGCTTCCGGTTCAGCCGCAATTGATCGTGGAGCTGTGCTCCAAGTAGTTCGAGCCCGCGTTGTCCGTTCGGCGTAAGAGGTCGGCGTCGGCGAGGCGGCACCGGGTGAGCGGTCGGAATTTCGGTCGGTCGCCGGAAGGCGAAGACATTGTCCTTCATGCAAACATTGTTGAATCTTCGTGGATCATAGTAGGATCGGAGAAATCTCATGCGAATTCGATGGCGTGGACTTGAGTTGCCCAGTCAAGTCTCGTGTGACACATCGACTCTGACCGGGACCTATGGCAAGTTCGTGGCGGAACCGTTCGAGCGAGGGTTCGGCGTTACCGTGGGGAACAGCCTGCGCCGGATCATGCTTTCGAGCCTGGAGGGGAGCGCGGTCACCCAGATCAAGCTGCACGGCGCCCAGCATGAATTCACGACCCTTCCGGGCATTGCCGAGGACGTGACGGACATCGTTTTGAACGTCAAGGCCCTGGTCGTCAAGAATTCGTCGGAGCAAACCCGAGTCATCCGGATCGAAAAGAGCACACTCGGACCGGTCACCGGGGCGGACGTGATCACCGACGGCGTGGTCGAGGTCATCAACAAGGATCACGTGATCGCCACGATTACGGCCGATACGTTGTTCGTGATGGAGATGGTCGTCGAGCNNAACACGGCGCGAACGTCCAGGAGATCGGGACGATTCCGATCGACGCGGCGTTCAGCCCGATCGCGAAGGTTCGTTACCAGGTCGAGGAGACTCGCGTCGGACAGAAGACGAACTACGACAAGCTGACGCTCGAAATCTGGACCGACGGCGCGATCACGCCCGAAATGGCCCTAATCGAATCGGCGAAGATTCTTCGCAAGCATCTCAATCCGTTCGTTCAGTATCGCGAGCTCGGGCCGAAGGTGTTTGCCGAGATTCGCGGTGCGGGGTCCAGCTTCGATCCGGGCATCGAAGCGAAGTTGTCGATGAGCCTGGCCGAGTTGGATCTTTCGGTTCGGGCGACGAATTGCCTCGAAACGGAGAATATCACCACGGTTCGCGACCTGGTGGCGCGTTCCGAGGATCAACTCCTGGAAGTCCGAAATTTCGGCGAGACGACGTTGATCGAAGTCCGCGAGAAGCTCCACGCGATGGGACTTCACATGGGCATGAGGGTGCCCCCGGCGCCGGCGAGTCCCGTTTAGGCATCCGGGCGAGGATAGCTCGATCCGTCAAGATTTTCCCTTAGCACAACAAGTAGTCGAAAACGATGCGACACCGAAAAAAGGGCCGTAAGCTCGGCCGCAATCCGAAACATCAACGCGCGCTGCTGCGAAATCTGGCCAGCGCGCTGATTCTCACGGAACGGGACGCCGAGGACGAAAAGAACGCGCCGCGCGTCAAGGGTCGCATTGTGACGACCCTGCACAAGGCGAAGGAAGTTCGCCCGTTGGTCGAGAAATGCGTGACCATCGCGCGCAAGGCGCTTCCGCACGAGGAAGCCGCGGGACGTCTGGAAACCGACGCCGCGCGTCATACCGACGCCTGGAAAGCGTGGCGCGAGAGCGATCGGTGGCGGGAATGGAATCAGGCGATCGCGCCGGCCATCGCCGCGCGGCGACGGCTCGTGCAATTGCTCGGCGACAAACAGGCCGTCCAGATTCTCTTCGACGACGTCGCCCCGCGCTTCGTCGACCGCGACGGCGGCTACACGCGTATCGTCCGCCTGGCTCATCCTCGCCTGGGAGATGCGGGCGAGCAGGCCATTCTCGAGTTCGTCGGCCGCAACGACCGCAAACGGGTCGCGACCTCCAGGCCGCTCTTCGAGGATGAAGAAGACGTCGAGAACGGCGAGCCTGGCGGCGAGGCGGCCGAGTCCGAGGTCGAGGAAGAAAACAAGTAGGCGCCTTTGAAATTGCCTCGAGCGCCAACCGAGCCGTTTGCCGTGGCGACAGCGAAAGCTGTCGCCATGTTCGTTTGAGCGCGGTGTTTCCGGGAGACAAGGACATGGCCACCGCCAGACGCCTCGAGCCTCGGCCGCGCGGCTTCGATTTCACGCTGCACATGCGGCGGCTCTGCGAGGATCTGACCGACCGGCTGCCCGAGCTGCGCCACATCGACCTGTCGCGGGTGGCGATCGGCTTTTCGCAGACGCGCAAGCGGACGTCCTACGGGATGTACGCTTCGCTCACGCCGCTGCGTTTCGCCGGCGGGGCGGCGCAGACGGTCCGCCGAGGCCGCCGCTGGACCATTCAGCGTTTGTACAGCCCCTCGGGCCGCGAGATGCTCTATATTCTGGGCTTCTATTTGCCCCGATTCTGCCAGATCGAGTATCGCGAGAAGCTGACGACGGTTGTCCATGAATTGTGGCACATCAGTCCTGATTTCGACGGCGACGTCCGGCGGCATGGGGGCCGCTGCTACGTCCACAGTGCGTCGGGCGAGCACGATCGACAGGCCGAGCGGCTCGCCCAAGCGTGGCTGGCCCAGCAGCCGCCCGAATCGCTCCACGGCTTTCTCAGGCTGAACTTCCAGCAGCTTCAGGAGCGTTACGGGAGGGTCATCGGCCAGCGAGTCGCGGCGCCGAAGCTCGTACCTCTGGACTAGCCCGAATTGTCTACGCAGCCCGGACTAGCCCGAGGCGCAAGCAAGGATCCTGAAACGATTTATCCTTGCTTGCGATTCAGGCTTGCATTTCGCACACCGCGTTGAAAGGGCCGGCACGTGTATAATCCGGGCTCGCCCGGATTTATCCCCATGGGAGGGATTGCAGGGAGCGGGGTCGGTCGATATATTTCTACGTTTACGATCACGGTCCCGGCGTCTGACGCGGGACGGGCCTCTAATATAGGAGGGGTTATGAGTTGCATAAAGGAAGTCATCTTCTGATCGATTGTCGTGACGTTCCCCAGCACGTGTGTCTGGACGACGCTCGCATGTTGGACGTCATGGCACGAGCCGCCAAGAAGGCCGGCTCCACGGTGGTATCTCAAATTCGCTACCACTTTGGCCACAATTCCCCCCCAGGCTTTGCCGCCGTGATCATGCTCGACGAGAGCCATTGCTCCGCGCATTGCTACGCCGACACTAGGCAAATCGCCTTGGACGTCTTCACTTGTGGCACAACCGAACCTCGCGACGTTCTCCAGTACATCCTGGAGGAGGTCGACTTGGGTACGATCACCGTTCGCGAAGCCGGACGGTTCGTCACCGAGTGTGTTTCCGGCGACATGCCGGATGACTCGACGTTGGTCGAAGTCCCCTAATGGACTCCAGCGCCGCCCGTGCGGCATCTTGTTAACATTTCGCGAACCACTTGGGCGTCAGTCCACCGTCACGAGAAGGACTGACACCCAAGGTCGCGTGCGCGCTGATACGCCAAGACCCGAGAGGAACTCCATGTCCCGAGAGTTGCACGACGGCCGCGCCGACGGTCTGACACCGCTGGAAAGTCTCGACCTGAGCCGGGTTGCGTCGTTCGCCGACCTGCTGCGCGCGATGGCCAAGACGGCGTTCTCCGGACGCCAGTTGGGCGAAGCGTTCGACATCGCGCTGGAGATGTTTCGCGCGCCGGAGTGTCGGGTTATTCTGACGCTCTCCGGCGCCATGACGGTCGCCAAACAAGGCCGACTGGTGTGCGAGATGATCGACCGAGGACTCGTCCAGGCGGTCGTCTCGACCGGGGCGCTGATGGCGCACGGGCTGACCGAGTCGATCGGCCTTGCACACTATCGCTACGATCCGTCGGCCTCCGACACCGAGTTGTTCGAGTTGGGCTACAACCGGATCTACGATACGCTCGAAATGGAGTCGAATCTCAACCACGTCGAGCGGCTGATGCGGTCGGTTCTGGAACACAGCCGGCCGGACGACGGCGTCTGGTCGAGCGCTCGGCTGTGTCGCGCGCTGGGCGCGGAGCTCGATCGGCTGGACGAAGGGCCCGGCATCCTTCGCAGCGCGTACCGGCGCGACGTGCCCGTCTTCGTCCCCGCCATGACCGACAGCGAGATCGGTCTGGACGTCGCGACGTGGGCGATGGGGCTGGCCCTGGCAGCCGAGAAATCGAACCGCGAGATGCTCGGCCCGAACGAGGTTTTCCAAGGTGTCCCGCCGTTCAACCCGTTTTATGACCTTCAGCAATACGCGCGTCTGATCGGTGAGGCGGACGAGTTGGGCATTTTCACCATCGGCGGCGGCGTGCCGCGCAACTGGGNNTCGGTTCCGATATGCGGTGCGGATTTGTCCCGAGCCGGTCCATTGGGGCGGCCTGTCGGGCTGCACGTACTCGGAGGGCGTGAGTTGGGGCAAATTCGTTGCGCCGGCCGAGGGTGGGCGGTTCGCCGAGGTCCATGCCGACGCCACGGCCGTGTGGCCCCTGTTAATGAACGCCATTTTCGAGGAAATGGACCGCAACCCGGAGTGCCAACCATGAATTGGCCCCCGTTTCTCGATCTGCCCGATGTGTCGGCCGGCAAGGCCGACGTGATCCTCCTGCCGTTGCCCTACGAGCAGACGGTCAGCTACGGCGGCGGCACGTTGCAGGCGCCGGAGGCCATTTGGCGGGCTTCGACCCAGATCGAGCTTTGGGACGAGGAGCTCGGTTTCGACCTTGCTTCGCTCAAGTACCACACGGCCCCTTCGATCGTCTGCGCGGCCGATGAAACGCCCGAGGTCT
>DOEZ01000305.1 GCA_003532715.1 Planctomycetaceae bacterium | reverse complement strand
TCTTGCCCGCCCCGTTGGGTCCCAGGATCGTGCAGACCTCGCCGGCGGCAACACGGAGCCGCTCGACGCCCAGGATAACGCGTCCGGCCGCCCGGCATTCGACTCCGGCAAAATCGACGGCCGCCTCGTTCACTTCGCGGCTCCTTCGACCAGGGTCCGAACGTTCGACCGCACCAGCCGGTCGAAGGCCGCGGGCTCGCCGGAATCGGGAAAGTTGTCGAAGACCAGAACGACTGCACCGAGCCGATCGGCCACGAAATCGGCCATTCGGCGTCCCTCCGGCCGATTGGCGATGATCCATTTCACGCCGGCTTGCTCGCCCGCCGCGACCGCCGCGTCCAGCGCACTGGCCCGGGCCCCGTCGCCGCCAGTCAATGTGGCGACAACGTCGAGTCCGAGGACACGACAAAACGTCTCCTGATGGACGCTCGCGACGACCGGTTTTCCGGCCATGCGTGCCGCGCCAACCTGCTCTTTCATGAACGCCCGGAGGGCCGTCATGCGGGCCGCGATGTCCGCCATTCGGGCTTCGGCCCGTTCGGCCGAGATGATGCCTCGCTCGACAAACGCGTCGGCAACCTGCCGGCACGCTGCTTCGTAAGAATCCGGGTCACACATTCCACCCGGCAGACTAACCCGTGCAATGGTCAGGTCGGTTCCGAGTCGCCCGGCGAGCTTTTCTTCTAGTGCGGTTTGGAAGTCGAATCGCAACAACAGCTTGGCCGAGCCGAGTGCCTCGATCTGACTAGGGCGCAGATCGAAATGCCCCGGACACATGCCCGGTGCCGCCAGCGGGACGATTTTCACTCGGTCCGACAGGTCGGTGGCGATCGCCGCCAAATAGGAGTTGCTCACGCCGACCGTCAGCCGATCATCGTCAACGGCCGACAAATTCGATCGCGAGCCGCGATCACAACCGGCCGACAGCCCCACTGCCAGACAGACGATGGCGAATGCGAATTCTCTTGACTGAAGGACCATGACAAGCCCATGACGACAGAAGCAGCAGCACGCCGAGGAAATCGCCGTGCCACCCACGCGAAGGATAGCCGTATTACGTTTCCAGAAACCATAATACCAGAGATCTTGCTGGAATCCTAGAGCTTTGACTACATTAAGACGTTGGATTGGCAGGTCACTAACGTCCTTTGCAGACAGGGATGAATGTGACGTGCCAACCCAAACACTAAGATCGGACAAAGCACGCGTCTGGCCCGATTTCACTCGAGCTACGCTTACCCCCAATTCGGACCACCACAGCCAGGAAGCCCCGTGAACGACCCTAGAATCGCCTTTTTCGACCGAATCGCCGCCGATTGGGACCACTCGGGACAGAATCCCCAAGAGACGATCGACCGCCTAAGTCAGCTCGACGAACACTTGCGCCTGACGCCGGGGTTGGACTTGTTGGAGGTCGGCTGCGGCACGGGACAGATTACCGGCTGGTTGGCAAGCCGCGTCGCGCCGGGCCGGGTTGTCGCGGTCGACTTCGCCGAGGCGATGCTCGCCCAGGCTCGCGCCAAGCGGATCGACGCCGAGTTCCGGCGGTGCGACGTATGCGCCGATCGCCTGCCGTCGCGAACCGTCGACCTCGTGTTGTGCTTCCACAGCTTTCCGCACTTTCGCGACCAGCACGCGGCGATGAAGAATCTGGCCGGCGCGTTGCGGCCGGGCGGCCGGCTTCTCGTGGTTCACCTCGCCTCGATCGCCGCCATCAATGCGTTTCACGACGGCGTGGGCGGCGAAGTGGCGGGCGACCACCTGCCGAACGAACCGCAATGGAACCGGCTTCTCGCCGCCGTCGGCCTTCGACGAACCGTTTGGATCGATCGCGAGGGGCTTTTCGTGCTCGAGGGTGTTTTGGACGACAAGCAATAACGTCGGATCGCAACGCCGTTGTCGCCGTGAAATGTCTCCGAAGACGCGGCCCGGATCATTCACGAGCCGGCCCTTTCCGCACGGTGTGCAAAACACAAGCCCGAAGCGCGAGCGAGGGTAGAGCGGAGTTCGTTCCAATTCCCGCGCTTGCGCTTCGGGCTAGTGTGGGTCTGGGAACAACCGGGTTTAGAACGGCCAAAACCACGGCGTCAGAACGGCGGCAACGACCCAAAGGAGCAGATTCAACGGCGCGCCGATTCGGAAGTAATCGCTGAATCGATAGCCGCCCGGCCCATAGACCAGCATGTTCGTCTGATACCCGATCGGCGTCATGAAGCTGGCGCTCGCGGCAAGCATCAGGACGATGAAGAACGGTCTGGCACTGACGTCGTGGATCGCCGCCGTCTGCAGACAGACCGGAAACATCAGGATGGCCGCCGCGTTGTTCGTGACGAGTTCCGTCAGAATCGAAACCACGAGGTAAACGACCGCCAGGCTGACATAGGGGCCCCAATCGGAGCCGCAGAGTCTTGACACCGCGACCAGTTTCTCGGCCAGAAAGTCGACGACTCCCGTGTTTTGAAGCGCGGCGCCGATCGCGAACGCGGCGGCAATCGTGATGATTACCTGATACTCAACGCTTCTTCTGGCGTCGCCCGGCGAAATGCAGTCCAACGCGACCATGAGCAGGGCAACCAAGATCGCCATAACCGCCACCGGCACCCAGCCGACCGTCATCGTAACGATCAGGGCCACGAACAGGGCGAGGGCAATCCACGCGCGATCGCGACGCAACGGCCGCCAGTCATCAACCGCGCTTACCAGGTAGAACGACGGATCGTTCCGGTGGGCGCGTAGAAAGTGCGGCCCCACTTGCAGCAGCAGGGTGTCGCCGGGGCGAAGCTCGATGTCGCCCACCTTCAGTTTAATTCGGGCGCCGCCGCGATGGACGGCGACGACAGCCGCCCCGAACGCCGCGCGAAAATCGGCGTCGCGGATCGTCTTGCCGATCAGTGGCGAACTCTCGGAAATGACGACCTCGCAGAGCCTTCGGCCGCGCTGCGCCTTCGGCGCGAATTCGTACGACGGATCGCCGGCCGGAACAAGACCGCCGATCCGTTCGATTTCGATGATGCTGCTCAGAATGCCCGTGAAGACAAGGTGGTCTCCGGTTTCAATCCGGTCGTCGGGCCCGACGGGCGAGAGAATCTCCTCGCCCCGATTGATCTCGATCAAGAATAGGCCGGTCAGGTGCCGAAGCCCCGCCTCCTGAACCGTCTGCCCGATCAACCGGCACCCCGGCTGAACCTGCATTTCGGCCAAATACTCGCGCCGTGTTTCGGTCAATTGTTCGAGGAATCCCTTGCGGTCGGGCAGTAGGCGTTGCCCAACGAAGTAGAGATACAGAAACCCGACAATGGCATAGGGCAGGCCGACGCTGCTGATCTCGAACAGTGACATACCCTCCTGGTCGCTCTTGATCATCAGCCCGTTGACAACCAGGTTCGTCGAGGTGCCGATCAACGTGCAGGTCCCGCCAAGAATGGCGAAAAACGAGAGCGGAATCAACAACTTCGAGGGCGAAACCCGGTGACGGCGGCACCAGTCGGTCACCATCGGCACGAACATCGCCACGATCGGCGTGTTGTTCAGGAAGGCGGACGCGGGCAGAATG
>DOEZ01000540.1 GCA_003532715.1 Planctomycetaceae bacterium | reverse complement strand
TCTGCGTTCATCCGCGGTTCCAAACAAACATGCGCATCCTCGGCATTGATCCTGGCTTGAACGTCACTGGTTACGGCGTGCTCGAATGCGCTGCGGGGCGTGTTCGGCTTTGCGAAGCGGGTATTATTCGCGGCCGCGAGCGCGGGTCGATTACCGCACGGGTCGAGGAGATACACCGGGGCGTGGTCGAGGTCATCGAGTCGCTTCGGCCCGAGGCGATGGCGGTCGAGGAACTCTACTCGCACTATGCTCGACCGCGCACGGCCATTCTGATGGGCCACGCCCGGGGCGTGATTTGCCTGGCGGCGGCCCAGGCGGGCATTCCGGTCGTCCACTACTCGGCCACCCAGGTGAAGAAAATCACGACCGGCTCGGGCCGTGCCTCGAAGGCTCAGGTCCAGTCGGCCATCCGCGCCGAATTGGGCCTCGATGCCCTACCCGAGCCACCCGACGTGGCCGATGCCCTGGCGATTGCCCTGTGCCACTACTACCTGCGAACCCGGCCGGCGGAAATCGCCGGGAGGTAGACCAAACGGCAATTAGCCCGTAAGATGGGGCAGGCGAAAGCATTTAAGCAAACTGCGGATGAACGCGGATGCACGCAGATATCCTTCTCGGGGTTTTCTCCGTGCCCTCCGTGTCTCCGTGGTGAACTTTCTTAAGAAGAACTCGGGACGAGCCACGGAGAAACGCCTTGATCACGAAGATTACCGGAAAACTGCTGGCCCTGCGCGACGACGCGTTGACGCTGGGCGTCGGGCCGATGGAACACGAGGTTCTCATCCCCGAGTTCACTCGACGCCAATTGCAGCTCGAAATCGGCCATGAGATCAGCTTGCACACAATCGAGTATCTCGAAGGCAACCCGATGCAGGGCCGCATGACGCCGCGGATGATTGGGTTTCTGACCGAAGTCGAACGCGAGTTCTTCGAGTTGTTCTGCTCGGTCGACGGGGTGGGAGTGAAGAAGGCGCTTCGCGCGATGGTCCGTCCCGTGAAGGAGGTGGCCACGGCCATCGAGGACCAAGACGACAAGTTTCTCTCGGCCCTACCCGGCATCGGCCCGGCGATGGCCGAGCGGATCATCGCCAAACTGCGGCGCAAGGTGCCGAAGTTCGCCCTGATGGTCGCCCGGGCCGAAATCGGCACCGAGGTCGAATCGGACGTGGTTTCGCAAACCTACGAAGTTCTGCGCGGGCTGGGTCACGGCGAATCGGACGCCCGACGGCTGGTCGACGCGGCCCTTTCGACGAAGAAGAAGTACAAAGACGTCCAGTCGTTGTTGCAGGCGATCTATCAGCAGACGCAAGGCTGACGATAGACGAGTATTCACCACGGAGACGCGGGGACGAATTCACCACGAAGAGCACGAAGAGCACGAAGACAGTTGGAAAGAGATTACCACGGAGTTACATGGAGAGGGAAAAGCAGTTGCCTCCGTGCCCTCTGTGCCTCTGTGGTAAGACAAGAAATCCCATGGCGGAATTGAACAAGGTCGGGTTGCTGGTCCAGGATGCGGCGGGGCGGGTGCTTCTTTGCAGGAAGGATCACGCCACGTCGTTGTTGATTCTGCCCGGGGGACGCATCGAGGACGGGGAAACTGACATGGAGTGCCTCGACCGAGAACTGGCCGAGGAACTGGGGCCCGTCGCCGCACGAAACCTGCAGTGGGTGGGAGTTTACGCGGGGGTTGCCCACCACGACGACCCGAACATTCGCAAAACGCTCGAAATCCGGCTCTATCGGGGCGAACTGGAGGGCGTTCCGACTCCATCGGGCGAGATTCGAGAACTGGTCTGGTTCGGTCGAGACGATGACCTGGGGCTGCTCACGCCCATCTTCGTCGAATGCATGCTTCCGGATCTGCGACGACGGGGGATCGTGTCGTGGTAAACGTTGATGGGCGAAACACGAGCATTGAACTACTGGCCCCCGCCAAGGATCGGACTTGCGGCGAAACGGCCGTCAACGCCGGGGCGGACGCGGTCTACATGGGCGCGCCTCGGTTCGGCGCGCGGCGGAACGCGGCCAACAGCGTGGCCGACGTCGCGGCAATGGTCGAATACGCGCATCGCTACCAATCGCGGGTGTACGTGACGGTCAACACGGTTCTGTTGGAGCCCGAACTCGAGGAGGCCGTCGCGTTGCTCGGCCAACTTCACGAAGTGGGCGTGGACGCCGCGATCGTTCAGGACTTGGGCTTGCTCGAAGTCGATCTGCCCCCCATTCCGCTCATCGCCAGCACCCAGACCCACGCCCACAACCTCGAAAAGGTCCAGTTTCTCGAAGCAGCCGGGTTTTCGCGGGTGATTCTGGCACGGGAGCTGTCGGTTGCGGAGATTGCACACATTCGGGCGCACACCACGATCGAATTGGAGGCGTTCGTGCATGGGGCCCTGTGCGTTTGCTACAGCGGGCAGTGCTACCTGAGCCACGCCGTCGGCGGACGCAGCGCGAATCGCGGAGAATGCGCCCAGCCCTGCCGCAAGCGTTACAGCCTGGTTGACGGACGCGGCAAAGTCCATTCGAGCGGCCACCTGCTGTCGGTGAAGGACCTCAACCGAATCCATCGTCTTGGCGATCTGCTCGACGCCGGGGTGACGTCGTTCAAGATCGAAGGCCGATTGAAGGACGAAGCCTACGTGGCCAACACGGTGACCGCCTACCGACGGGCGTTGGACGCTTGCCTGGATGCCCGGGGCGAGCCGCGATGTTCGGACCGAATAAGCTACGCGTTCACGCCCGACTTGGACGTCACGTTTCACCGTGGCTATGTCGAGGGTTTTGCCCACGGCGAAGAGAAAATGGCCGGCCTCGACGCGCCCAAAGCCATGGGCGTTCCGGTGGGAGTCGTCCTCGGCAGAGAGGGAAACACAGTCGAGGTGGACGCCGCCGAACCGTTGTCGCCAGGCGACGGGCTGTGCTTCTTCGCGACCGACGGAAATCTGACCGGCACCTGCGTGCAATCGGTGGTTGGCAAGACCATCGTGGTCAACGACGCCGCGGACATGACGCCGGGCACCGAGCTGCACCGGAATTACTCGACGGAATTCCATCGGGCCGTGAAGAAGGGCGTTCAAAGGAGAGTCCCGATCCGCATGAGGCTCGATGCCGTCGCCGACGGACTGTTGCTGACGGTCGAGGACTCCGTGGGAAACCGAGGAACCGCGAGCTGGTCGGGGCCGTTCGAGGCTCCGAGGAATCGCGAGCAGGCTCGGGACAGATGGAAGACGCAACTCGAAAAGACCGGAGCGACCGAGTTCGTGTGCGAAGAGGTCGAATTGGGCCACGTCGAGACGCCCTTTGTGCCGGTGGCGGTCATGAACGACCTTCGCCGGCGCGGACTCGACGCGCTTCGGCAAGCCCGACTCCAGTCGATCGCGACGCTGACGGAAGGACGGAGAACCGAGACGCCCTGTTTGCCCGAGGTGCTCGATTCGACGTACAACGTCACCAATTCGAAGTCGGAGCAACTTCACCGGCGATTCGGGGCGAAGCAAATCGCCCGCGGCCCCGAGGCGGGCGGGCCGATTGACGGAAGCCGGGTGATGATTTCGAGGTACTGTCTTCGGCGGGAACTTGGCTCGTGCCTTCTGGGGCCGCCGGGCAAGAGCCTGCCGGCGGAACTCTACCTGGTCGCGGCCGACGGCAAGGAGAAGTTGCGGCTGCACTTCGACTGCGAGGCGTGCAAGATGCACGTGATCAGGGACCGATAAGAGAGGCTTACGAGACTTCGATTCGGTTGGTCAGCCGATCATCGCCCGAAAGGCACATGGCGGCTTGTTGGGCCAACTGCTTGCAATAGTATGTGTCGCAGTACCCTTCGAGAAAGACGCCCTTGCGGCTGACTTCGACATGGAGATTGCGAACGGCTCCGCCCGTCTCGCGGCGGACGGCCTCTTCGATCGAGGCGGCCAACTGCTCGGCCTCCTCGAGCGTCTCGGGCAGAGGGTATTCCTCGGGCCCGAATCGGGATCCATTCCCACCGGAATGCGTTGCCATTGGTTCCTCCTCGCGCCCTCGTTGATTCCTATTCTTCAAACCAAAGCGTCGACGCATTGAGACGTCGCGCCGCGCGACGGCGGCACACGTCGTTCTTCACTCCGGATGGACAGACTCGGATGGCCGCGAGATTTCGCCTCGAAGGCAAGCCCCGGGCCATACCCTTCCCAATAAAACCAAGTTCAGACCACACTACGCCCGCGAAGCCCAATGGGTTCGGCGATTTCGGCAGCCAAACGGGGTCGAATCGAACGCGGCGTCAACGACATTTGACCTTCTGCCACCGCGGCCGACGGCCCTGTGTGGGGCTTCTGCGTCAAAGAAGCAGAATCAGAGATCGTCGGGAGAAGCCTACACGCGTAAATGTAGTCCCGAAGCCCACTCGGGGTCAACCCCCCTGATCCCGGCAGGAGGCAAGACGGCCCGGATTCCCGACAAGCCCGGTTCCGCCGTCTACCCGATCTTGCCGTGATTCTTCAGATAGACGATCACTTCGTCGGCCAGTTGCTCGGCCGTTTTCGTGCCGGCATCAAGTACCAACTCGGGCTTTTCGGGCGCTTCGTACGGGTCGTCGATCCCGGTGAAGCCCTTTAGCTCGCCCGCCCGAGCTTTCTTGTATAGCCCCTTTGGGTCACGCGCCTCGCACACCGCCAGCGGCGCGTCGACGAAAATCTCGATGAAGTCTCCCTTCGCGACGGCCGACCGGGCACGGTCGCGGTCGGAGCGGTATGGGCTAATGAAGGCGGTAATGGCCACCGTGCCCGCCTCGCAGAACAGCTTGGCCACGGTGCCAATGCGCCGGATATTCTCTTCGCGGTCCTCGGCCGAGAAACCGAGTCCAAAACGCTTGGCAAACGCCTCGCCATGCGCCTCGCGAAGCATGCCGGGCCCCGCGTTCAGGCCGTGCCGGATGTTGTCGCCGTCGAGCACATAGCTCCGCATGCCCATGGAATGCAATTTGTGATCGACCAGGTTAGCAATCGTGCTCTTGCCGCACGCACTGAGCCCCGTGAGCCAAACCACACAACCTTTGTGCCCATTGAGCCGCTCCCGCTCCTCGCGAGAAACGGCGTGCTCGTGCCAATGGACCTGAACCTGCGAGTCAACTTGACCGTCTGAATGCATCTCGAATCACTCCTGGAGAGCCCCCTGGTGGCGTGCCAAACTGGACATTATACGAAAACCAGGAGACTGCCGCAACGAGGGGGCGGCTAGGTTCGGCACCTGGGGTGGAAACGGCCCAGGCCGGCGACAACTCGCCCGCCGCTGCCCGGCGTCTCAGGGGTGGCACACTCCGGGCAAAGAAATCCGGGCTTTCCGCGTGCTACGGCTCGACGCCGATTTCGACCTTCAGCCCGCCTCGGTTGTCGTGCCAGTCGCCGGCCGATTCGTTGATTTTGAACAGGAGCGTCCCGGCGTATTTGGGCGTCAGGGTGGTTTCGAGACCGACGGGGATCGGCTCCGGCGGACCCGGCTCGATCGTGCTGTCCTCGACGCTCGGCAGCACGGCGGCCAGCAGCATTCCCAGCGGGCGGCCTCGGTAGTATCGAATCGTGACGCCGTTGGGCTCGCACCACCAGATTTTTGGCTCGTCGGCGATCTGATAGCGACCGCTGGCCGTGAGGCGATAGGTTTTCCCTCGCTCAACCCGTAGGCCGCTGTTTTGCCATCCGCGCTGGGCCGAGATCTCGACCATCGCGCCCGACGGATCGATCGGCTTGCCCCGGGTGGGGTCGATGAGCATCTTGGCCGGGTCACAGCCGTACTCCAGATCGGCGAGAAAGACTCGCCACTGTTGTTCGAGTCCCGGCCAGTCGGCGTCGACCGCCTCGACGAATCGCTCGGTCAGGTCCGGTTCCAGCGCGTGCTTGCGCATTCGGCGGAATGCGTCGCCCCATCGCGGGTGGCGATCGAGAAACAGCGCGGCGGCCCACGACCACGCATAGGGCTCGGTTTCGAGATAGGCTTGAGGCCGCAGCGCGAGCACCTGTTCGAGATGGAGCGTCCGCCCGGCGGCCATCGCGTCTTTGACCAACTTGACACGGCCCAGCATGGGCACTTCGTCGGCCGAGCGGGGGACGTAGTTCAACGTCAACCGCCCGTCGGCCCAGCGATGCGTGCTCAACAACTCGGCGATGCCTTCCATGTACCACGGCGGCCCGCACGCGCCGAACCGTCGGTTCATGAAACAGTGGGTCCCTTCGTGCAACACGAGGTGCCGCCCGTAGTATTCGCCCGGCTGTTGGTATATCCAGAAATCGGTATTGATACAGAAGGCATATTGAAACGGCGGCAGATAGTCGGGCAGCAGCCCGAGCCGCCGGAACCGCTCGCGGTCGCGGATCAAAAAGCCGGTGAGTCGCCAGTCGCGCATTTCGGCCGGATCGACCTCGAAGTATTCGCACCATTGGGGAAAGGCCAGGTCGAAAACGGCGGGCAGGCTGTCGGTCTGTTCGTCGGAGGGGAAATCGGTGTAGAGCGTCAGATGCCGGCCGTCGAGCCGCCGAACGCCGGCTGCGGCGACGCGCGCGTCGTCGACCTTGACCGTTGCGGCATTTTCCATCCATCGATCGGTCGCGTCGGCCGGGCCGTCGAGCAGATCGGCCAACGTGCGCCGGGGGGGCCGCGGGGGTGACGTCGGCGACGTTTCTTCTTCCGGACCGATGGTATCTCGGCCGGCCCGCTCCGACGGATTCGGCGCGGCAATCTCGCGATTGGCGGGTGGCGACACACGGTGTTTGTCGGTTGGCGATTCCGCGTCCTCGACCGTAACAGCGTCGATGCCGGTCGAGCGACCGGCGCTGCCGATACCCCCGGAATCGTTCGCCTTCTGGTCGTCGGGCGTCGATGGACGCCCGCAGCCGGCCAAGACGATAGCGGCCAGAACGACGGACAAGGCTGGAATAAGTCGTTGCACGGACATGAAAGCCATCATTGATATCTCAAGTGTGTCCGCCGCCGCGAACGATTGCGATGGAGGACATCCCGAAGAGATTATAGCCGCGAGCCGACCATAAGGACAGAAACGGCTGCCGCGAACGCGACGACGAAACGTGTCCCGAAGTACCATCCCGGAAGGATTATCCCGAAGGGATTACAATAGGATAGCCCAGCGTTGCCGCGTAGCGGCTACGCTGGGTTGTGGTGTGGCCGAACGGTTCAACCCTGAAAGGGTTGGGTCGCGCGGCGCGGTCGTTACACAACCCCTTCGGGGTAGATTCCGTGGCGTTCATTCTCCCCTGGGTAGCCGCTGCGCGGCAACCCAGGGCTATCCTACGAAAGCCGTTCCGGCTATGTCGCTCGCGGCAACGCTGGGCTTCTTGACGAAAGCCGTGCCAGCTCTTCCCGCGATGTCACGTTAACGAACGATTCACGCGGCTTACGCCCCACGTCTACATTCCCTCAACGCGAACTGTTGTAACACCCAACATGATCGCGATGATGTTGATCACGATGTTGAGTACGATACAGACCGTCCACACCATCATGACCTTTTGGATCTGCCACTTCCCAACGTTGACCCAACCGAGAACGAAGGTGATCAGGACGCCGATTCCACAAAGAAACGTCGTCACAATGCAGACGATTCCCATCGTGGTCTCGTTGTTCTGAAACATCTTGACCAATACCAGAATGAAGCACACCAGTATGCCAATTCCGCAGAGTGCCGAAATCAGTGTCAATAACGCACCCATCACAAATCCTCCATTTCATGAAAAATGAGCGTTCGTCAGAGCGGAGTGTCCGAGCGAACGTGTTACCACACAATCCGAATGTTTCCCTCTTTCCCCTTCCACCATTTTTCCGAATCGTCGCCCCGACGCTTCAGCAAGCCAAAACCACTCGGGCCTCACACGAACCGCGCGGGCTGGCCGGTCGCCCCGAGGACCAGGCTCCAGAAATCTCCTTCGGGGTCGATGCACTGCCGCCGTTCGATCGCCATTGGGATCGGCACGTGGATGAACTTGCGGTGCCAGGATGTGACCAGAAGGTCGGTTTTGCCGGCCATTCCGGCGTGGACAGCGCGGCGCGCCAATTGGTCGCACAAGATGGCGTCCTCGCAATTCGCTTGCACACTCCGGATAATATAGCTCGGGTCGATGTATTTTAGTGCCACGGGCATATTGAGCCTGGCGAAATAATCGAGAATTCTCTGTTTCAGCAGCAGGCCGATGTCGTGGTGCAGCAGGTTGCCGGACGCATCGCGCAGTGCGGTCGCCTTGTCGAACAGGTTCTGTCCGGCGCCTTCGGCGACGACGATCAAGGCGTGATGCCGCCGGTCGAGACGCTCCTTGAGCGCGGCCAGAAATCCGCCCGGGCCGTCCAGGGCGAAGTGTACCTCGGGGATCAGCGTGAAGTTGACTTCCTGGCTCGACAGCGTGGCGCCGGCGGCGATGAAGCCCGCGTCGCGACCCATGACCTTGACCAGGCCGATGCCGTTATACGCGCCGCGCGCTTCCATGTGCGCCCCGCGAAGCACGTCGTCGGCCTGATCGATCGCCGTGATGAACCCGAACGACCGTTCGCTGAAGAGGATGTCGTTGTCGATCGTCTTGGGGATTCCGACGACGGCGATTTTCAGTCCTCGCCGGGCGATTTCCTGGTGTATTTCGTGCGCGCCGCGTTGCGTGCCGTCGCCGCCGACGCACAAGAGGATGTCGATCTGGCGCGCAACGAGAAAATCGACCATCGTGCCCACGTCCTGCTGGCCTCGTGAGGACCCCAGGATCGTGCCGCCCTCCTCCTGGATCGTGTCGACGATGTCGGGCGTGAGCCGCAGGGGCGGCTCGATCGCATCGGTCGTCAGCCCGCAGTAGCCGTAGCGAATGCCCAG
>DOEZ01000652.1 GCA_003532715.1 Planctomycetaceae bacterium | reverse complement strand
ACGGGCCTCGCGCAAGACCCTCGCGAAGCTGCCCGATGTAGTCGTCCCACAACAGCCTTCCATCGGCCAAATTCAATCCCGCCACCAACGGCGCGAATTCGCCCAGATAGCCCAGACACCGAGACGCCAGCCAACGAACCTCCCTTTGCCGGTGGTCGAGCTGCTCCTTCAAACCAAAATCGACCGGCCGATCCGTCCGAATTCCCTCGAGTAGCGTCTTCGCCGCTCGCCGATCCAACCTTTCAAACGAATCCGAGACGATCCAAGGCGGAAATCGGTCGACCGGCACCGCCGGCCCCGTGCCGGTCCGTTCCAGAGTCAGCCGCGACGGCGTCTTAAATTCGATCTTCGCCAAGCCGTCGTCCGGCTCCCAGATCAGTCGTCCGCTCAAGGCGTGAACGGTCACGACCGACGCCGGAGGATGCTGTTGGGGATCGGCGCCCGGAACAAGCTCGCGATGAATTTCCACGGCGGCTCTCGATTCAGGATCGACGAAAACCAAAGCCCCCTTGCGACCGTCGACGTTCAGACGCAGCCGCGTGTCGGGCGTGCCGATCGTCCGAATCTCCATCTGCCCGAACTCGAGATCCACGTAGGGAATCGGTTCACCTTCCGGCGTTTCGAGATAGATCTGCGTGCCGCTCTTCAAGTGTATCGTCAGCCCGGCCGTCAGCGCGATCAGGGGCCGGAAGGCGGGAAGCGACAGAAAGCGGCGACCCGGCACGACGATCCCTTGCGGCGGCACGAGAATCCACTGCTCGGTCTCCGGATCACGCTGCAGAAGCAGTTGGCTCTCCGGGACCGAAACGTCGGACACGAATCGCCCCATACTCGGCGTTGCCGCCGCCGGCTCGGACGGTCGATCGACAGCGCGATCCTCGACCGGCTCCGATGGCCTCGCCGTGTCGGCTGGTGGCACCGGCACGACCANNGTCGGAAACCGCTCGTTTGGCTGCGCGGGCTCGGCGGGCACTGCTGGTGCCGGAGCTTCCGTCGGCGCGACCGCCTCGGGCTCCACCACCGGGCCGGGGACGAGTGGCCCGGGCACCACCTCGCCGGGCACGGCCGGCGGTACATCGACCGGCTGCTCCGCCGACGGTTCCGTCGGCCGTTCCACCGGCTGTTTCGTCTCGACGTCGGGATCGACCGTCGGTTCCTCAATCAGCTCGAGAACCTCCGGCGTCTCGCTCTCGCTCGGCACGACTGACGCTGGCTCGTCGGGCTTGGTCCCCTCGGCGTCCGGCACGACCGCGATCTCGCGATCGCCGCCCCCCACCAAGCCAAAATGATCCGCGGCAAACCATCCGGCGACCACCAGCCCAAGCAGAACCACCGCCGCGACCGGCCACGCGAACCGGCGCCGCCGTTTCGAATCGCGAAGGTAGTCGGGCACGACGGGTCGCGGACGACGTGGAGGTGGCGGAGGCGCCACGCCCGCAAGCTCCGCTCCAGCTAAACCAACTTCCTGTCGCGTCTCCATCGCCTCGAGATCGGCCGCCACCTGCGGAATCGCATACATGTGTTCGCGGCTCGCCGGATCAACCTCCGCCGGTTCGCCCAAGACCAGCGCCAGTATCTGATGACACGAGGCCACCTCGGCCAGATGCATGTCCGATTCCAGGCACTTTCGCTCGAAGTCGGGAACCCGGTCGTCGGGGAGCACGTGATCGAGATACTCGGCCACGGTGTTCGGGTCGAGTCCTTGGTTTGTCTCTTCGATTTTGGGCGCTTGGAGGCGAAGTCGCCGCATCACGTCGCGAACTCGATGCAACAGGGCCGAGGCAACCTCGCTCTCCTGAATCCGTCGACCGATGTTCTCGGAATCTTCCGGTTCGAGAATGTCGTCGAGATAGGCCAATAAGGTTCGAAGCGTCAGTCGCATTGCATCACCCTCGCGTTACGCAGCCAAAGACGGAAATCCACCCGCCATTAACAATAGTGGCCGGTTACCGCGGCTTCCGTGCAACCAAATGCAAGAATTCTCCGCTAATGCCCCGATGGCGGGGGGAGATGTGCCCTCGATAGCCCAGATTGTTCGCACGCCGACACTAGTGCTTTGACAACATCAAGACAAAACTCTAGCCCGAAGCGCAAGCGAGGACTTCGAAACCGTTTGCCCTCGCTTGCGTTTCGGGCTGGTATTTCGCACGCCGCGCTAAGATCGCTGGCCCGAGCGTCATCGGGGCCCTGGCGGTAACCGCATCAACAGAATGGATTGAGCCAGACCTCGACCGTCCCCCTTCGCCTGCACGCGCCGTGTGGCCCCGTTCGAATTGTGTGGCGGCGGTCGTCGCGGCGTCGCGGTTGGAATCGACGAAGGCAGACCGGAAACGCAACGAGCCCCCCCAATGAGGCGAAGAGTTGGACGCTGCAAAGAACGGCCGGGTGGAGTCGGACCAGGGTTGGCGTCCGATGCGATGTCCAGGCGGTCGCCCGCTCCCAGCCGTTCTTCGTCCGTTTCCAGTGCGATGCACGAGGCGGTTCGACGGGTCCGGTCCGCGCGATGGGCACCTCGCTGAGAACCCAGCACGCCAGCACCAGCCCGATCAACAGGCCGCCGACTCGCCTCATATTGCACCTCACGGAAGTGGAACCACGTGCGAATGGGACCGGCCATCCGCGAGAGACTCTTCCATCGCAACCGTCGGGCCACGAGCCGGCCTGCTGCGGCGAGTCAGTAGCAAGTCGTTGTACAACAACGGTTTATAGCGAGACGAATTATGCCCCGCGACGCCTCGACGTGGCGAATCGTCAACAACGACGCGCGGGCCGCGTTGCCTGTCTGCAACACAAGAAGAAGAGCTGCCCGTCCAGGAATCGACGATGCCGGCTCGCATCGCCGCACGGACACGCACGACTCGCGCCGACGGCGTGCCGACCGTCCGCGGCACATCCCAGCGCTGCCGAATTGGCAGCCCTCCGGGCGTGTCGCCCACATTTCGTCCTCGTCGGCGTGACCCGATTTTCGGCTCGCCACAGCTATTTCCGTGATGTAAGATATTACTCCGAATCAAGTTACGGCACGACACACGCATCACGAGCCGGTTTTGGGCCTGGTTGGTATTGGGTTTGCTCACCAGGTGCTACGGACCCCGATCTTCAACCCGCAATTTTTCGACGAAAAGACGGATTCGAGCTATGACCGCTCCCGCAGTGCTAATCACCGATGACGACGCGGCGTTCCGCGAGACGCTCGGGGGCGTGCTCGAACCGTTGGGGCTGCGCACGCTGTTCGCCTCGGACGGCCGCGAGGCGATCGACATCGTCGAGCACGAGGAAGTGCATCTGGTTCTGCTCGACATGCACATGCCGCGTCTGACGGGGCTCGAAACGCTCCGGCTGGTCAAACAGATCAAGGCGGGCGTTCCGTGCATCCTGCTCTCGGCCCGACTCGATGACTCGATTGTCGAACAGGCCCGCCGGGCACACGCCTTCTCGATCATGTCGAAGCCGGTCACCCGCCAGCAGATCACCGGAGCGGTCGGCCAGGCGCTGCGGACGGCGTACAACTGGCCCGGCCAACCTCGGACGGTTCGCATCACGATCCAGGGCAAGTTCACCGCGAAGCCCGCGAAGCCAAGACAAAACCCGTTCCACGACCGGGAAGAGACGGAGTAGTCGGGTGGCGACGATTGTTCGCCAATCGACCGGACGGCTCGCGCCGTGCCGCTACAAACAAAAACGGTGCAATGAAAGCGGTGCAGCGCAAGCTGCCCGGTGTCGCCCGCTACGAAGTGTCGCCCGCTTCGAACAGCCCTTCTTCGCATGCATCCGCGTCGATTCGTGGTTCTCTTCCTTCGCGTCTTCGCGTGAGCCACCCGCCCCAATCCGCCCCGTGGCCCAATTCTTGGCCTGGAAACCAAGCAGCACCCGTGCTATGACATCAGCGGATAGTGACAGTGGATAGTGGCGGGGCGACAAACCCTTCGTTCTCCAAATCCCGAAATCCCAAATCTCAAAATCCCTCTCCTTCGACCCCCCAACAGCCAGGGGTTTTGCAACAAACCACCCGAGAGGAAATCCCGTCACTTACGAAAAACAATGCAACCCCTAAACCACGATCCATAAAGCACTTTCCGACGATGCCCAACGACGTAACTCAAACATGGAAGCAACGAGTGTTGTTGCAAAACTCGACCCACGTTTCAGGCTGTCCGGTTACCACAAGGATGGCAAGCCACCCATGAACACGGGAAGAATGGCCGAACAAAAACCGACGTGCAAGCTGGTGCATGCCTGTTTGGCAAGGGTGGACGAGTCGCCCAAGGCCACCCTAACGATCTTCGACAATGCCGGAGTCAATAAGACTACGTTGCCTTGTCGAGGCGTCACAAATGATGTAGGAAAGAAGAGATGTGCATCAACGATTCCAGCCGCCATTGCTCGAAAACCTGGGGTGAACTCAACGTCTTTCAGCGAGTCATGCGTCAATGGACCGACTTGCATCCTTACAATGCGGTGCATGTATTTCGCTTTGAAGGTCGGGCCGACATCGATAGATTGACCGATTCCATTCGCCACGCGTGGCAAGCGTTGGATTTTGGAATGGTGTCGATTCAGAAACACCAATATCGCTTTTGGTATCCGGAGCAAGAACGCCCCGAAGTCGAGTTCCTGTCAAATGCCGGGGCGTCAACAAGCTCGTTCAAGGAAGCCGCCGAGGAATTGAGATCGTCGGCCGCCTCGACGCCCATGGAGCCGGAAGACAACCACGCTTCCGCGCTCGATGCCCACCTGAGCGATCTGCTCAACCGTCGCTTTCCGGTTCAAGACTACGCCCCGATCCGTTTTAGCGTGCTCCAGGAGGCGGCGTGTCATTATCTGTGCGTCACCTATGACCACTGGATCGCCGACGGCATGGCCATGCGCGTCTTGCTGCGGCCGGTCATTCGTAATTACTGCGGCGACCCGGGCCAACCATTGCCGGACGCCGAAGGGTTGGCCGACCTTGCCAAAGACGTATCCTTCTACCCGCCAACCTATCGTCTTGCCTATCGCAAATACTTCTCGGCGAAAACAAAGCGTCTTTCCCAATGGTGGCGCGGCATTCTTGCCAACAACGTGACAATCTTGGCGCCGTCGCGCGAAAACAACAACATGCACGTGGAATGTCTGTCGCGAGATTTGC
The DNA here is from genome assembly GCA_003532715.1 of Planctomycetaceae bacterium. Classification (GTDB taxonomy): domain Bacteria; phylum Planctomycetota; class Planctomycetia; order Pirellulales; family Thermoguttaceae; genus UBA11386. The sequence continues at coordinate 3,389 of DOEZ01000652.1, read as the reverse complement.
CGGACGAGGCGATGCGAACGATCGTGGCCCGCGCCAAGCAGCACGGCGTAACGGTGCATGACCTGTTTCTGGCGGCGATTACGCGGGCGTGCATGCCGCACCTGCCCGAGCGCCTCGTGCGTCGGAAACGCCGGCGGATGGGCATGGGTTCGATCGTTGACACGCGCGGCTTGGCCGACGTGGACGTCGGCCGGGCGTTTGGCGTTTATCTTGGATACTTTATTACCCATACTCGCGCGGACTCGGCCGATACGCTCGAAGGGTTGGCTCGAGTGATCGCGGAAAGAACTCGAATCATAAAGACCGACAGGGCCTATCTCAACACGGCGATCGGCATGAAGATGCAGTGCTGGTTGTGGCCCTTGATCCCACGGTTCGCGAAGCCCGGCTTTTTGCGCAACAGCTTGCCACTGAGCGCGGGCATCACGAACACCCGCGTGAAGGACGATTGGATGATCGGTCTTGGCGATTCGTCGCCGCGACGTCTTCTCGGCTATTTCCGCGCCGCTCCGACCGGCCCAATTCTGCCGATCAGCTTTGCCCCAACCACCATGGGCGATTCTCTGCGCATAAGCATAACCTGGCGGCCTTCGTGTTTCGATCGGGCCACGATCAAGGAGATCGCCTCGCGGATCGAAAACGACCTATCGTCGCGTTGACCGGCCGTCGCGTTCCAGGGTGGCAGGGGTGGCTTGTCCAGCCCCTTGGAAGACCGTAAAATCGAGGGGTCGATGCTACGCCCACGCATAACTCGCACAATGTTTGCGCGAAATCCGAGGATGCGACTCATGAATCACGTCCCCTTTCAGGTCGGTGAGAGTCCGTTGACGACGTGTTTCTGGCGACGGTGCATCATGTGCGTGGTGATTCCTGTTCTCGTCGGATGCGACCGTTGTCCGGCCCCCGGCAATGCTCCCAGCAAGGCGGCAATGCCCAGCGACGACAGCAAATTCTTCATTCTGCTCTTTCCCGCCGCTCAATCGCTCCAAAGTATCGACGGTCGCTCACACTCGGTCGACCGGGCGGCGATTGCCAGCCTCGATGAACTGAAGGGCGACACGTTCAAGATGTACCTCAACGGCAAGGAGGAAGAATTCGATCAATCCTGCTTCTCTCCGACACCAAATCAGGACCTGTTGGAAAAGCAGATTGCGAATCTGAACAAGCAGTTTGCCAGTTGGGGCGACGACACCGACTGGCGATCAGGCAAACTCGCGATTACGAAAACGGAGGGCGAGTGGAAGTGCAGCTTCACGCTCAAACACCGTTCTGGTCGTTCAGCAGTCTACCACTATTCCGTGGATGAAGAATCGCGAGTCACTCCTTCGGCGACTGTTCCAGGCTCCCGTCCATTGAAATTCTGAACGGAACGAAAACGTGCCAAGACTATTTCATCGGGAACGACCAGCGGTCGAGAGTCTTCGAGTGAACGCAATCCTAAATAGTTCTGGAATGCTCAAATCCCGTGCCGAATAGAACACTGAGCCAAAGAGAGACCCATACGACCTTTCTTCTCCGTCCCCCTTTAATCGCCGCCTGTCCGGCCGCTACAATAGCAGTAGGCAATCGAACTTCCCCCCTTCCCGCAGTCGTTGAGGAGCCCTCCCATGTTTCCGCCGCTTACGACGTTGCTGCTTGCCGCCGTGTTCCCCCTTGCAGGGCAATCGAATCCCGCGTTCACCATCCATTTGCCCACGGCAAACGTAAGCGCTTGCGAGGCAGAGTACTGGGCTGAGATCGACGGGCCCGAGGCACAACGGCTGTGGTCCTACGCGATCTACGAGGGCGGCGATCGGTGGACTGTCCCCCTGCGGGCATCCACAGCGGGCGACTACCGCCTGCTTCGCGTCGAAAAGCGCCAAGGCGAGAAACGCGAAGCCGTGCCGCTCCGCGAGGATTCGCACACGAAGATGCGGCTGAACGCCGAACTGACGCGCGAATCCGGCGAACCGCGGAGCGGGCCGCTGGTCGAAGCCGGCGAGTTCAAGACGTTCTTCGCAGCGCAAGAGCCGTGGTGCCTCAACGACCATACCATCGCCCAAGACCCCGACAACGTCTGGCACATGTTTGCCATCACGCACGAAAAGCCCTTCAACTACGACAAGGACCCGGCCACCCGGCTCGCCCACGCGACGGCGAAGACGCTCCTTCAGAATCCCTGGGACGCGCAGCCGCCGGCGATCGTGGCCGACTGGGACAAGCACCGCGAGTTCTTGCTCTGGGCGCCGCATGTGGTCAAGCACGACGGGCTGTACTACATGTTTGTCTGCGTCGGCGACAAGGGCACGCACAACGCCTACCGCATCCACCTGCTCACCTCGCCCGACCTGAAGCAGTGGAGCCGCCATCCGCACAACCCGCTGGTGATCGATGGCTTCGATGGCCGCGACCCGATGGTTCTCCGACTGGAAGATCGTTGGGTCATGTACTACACGGCGAACTCGACACCGGACGGAGGCAATCACATCGTAGCAGCGGTCACCAGCGAAGACCTTGTCCACTGGTCCGACCGTCGAGTGGTATTCGTTCATCCGCGGGCCGGCACGTACGGCGGCCCCACCGAATCGCCGTTTGTTGTCCGTCGAGGCGACCACTACTATCTGTTCGTTTGCGACAATCTCTGGACGAACGTCTTCGTCTCCCGCAATCCCTACCATTGGTGTTTTCAGGACCATGTCGGCCGAATTCAAGCCCACGCCTGCGAAGTGGTACGGGACGTGGACGGCAAGTGGTACATTACCCATGCCGGCTGGCACCTCGGCCCGCTCAAGATTGCGCCGCTGCATTGGAAGGACGGTTCGAACCGTAGTGATCCAGCTTCGTGAACGCGAGTTGGCTTCAGTCATGCTCTGGCGGGGTGTGGTGTGACGTTGTTTTGTCGAAGAACGAAAACGGGTCACCCAGAACTGTTTTATCGAAAACGACCAAAGGTCGAGAGTCTTCGAGTGAACGCAATCCTAAATCGTTCTGACCCATATGAATTCACACGTCGGGCTACTTCTTGGTCTGTCAGTCGATGCCTATCGTCGCGGGAAGCGCAAAACGGTCAACGAGAACTGGAAAGGGCCTTGACTCAAAGGCGGTTATGGGTGACCCCTTTTCGTCACTCGGAAAAGCCAACATAGACATGAATCAACGCGAGAAACGGCTGCGAATTTCGGCCAGCGAAACCGTACTGCTATTGCTGCTAGGAGCAATGGTCGTCGTGAGTTGTGAAGGCAGTGCTTTGCACAACCGGGCAGATACGAGCCCAGAGGCGACGACAGAGAACGCAAACGGCCCTGAGAGCTTATTATTAACAGAGGGTCTTACTATGTGGGTCGGAGGACAGCTTCCGGGCACCGACCGCGGTTTCTATGTTCAAGTTCCGGCAAGAATGCATCAGGAAG
>DOEZ01000564.1 GCA_003532715.1 Planctomycetaceae bacterium | reverse complement strand
GTCGTGAGCGTGAGTCGCGCGCGACCGATGGTCTGTCGCGCTTTCTCCTGTTGTCCCGTTTGCGCATAGAATTGAATTAAAGCGATCCAAGGCTCGGGCGCGTCCAACTTCTGAACGACGGCCTTGCGAAGCGCCTGCTCTCCCTCCTCGAACATCGCTTTCGCCTCCTCCTCTTGTCCATCCGCCTGGATCCGCCGGCCGACGACGCCGAGCAACTGGCCGAGCCACATCAGATCCTCGACCTTGTTCGAGGCGGCGGCGGTTTGTCGCGCCGGATCGATCGCGGCATCGAAGTCGCCCATTCGCGTTTTCACCCAAGTGATCTGCCGGCCCAGTTCCTCGGATAACACCGGCTGGCGCTCGGCCAATTGTCGAAACATGCGGTCCGCCTCCTGGAGACGATTCGCGCGAATCAGCAGTTGGGCGGCTCGGCGAACCAGAGTCGGGTTGTCGTCACCTAATTCGATGGCGTGGAGATAGGCATTGATGGCCGCGTTTGATTGGCCGAGTTTTTCGTGAATGCCGCCCGCCAGGACCGAAACGGCCTCCCACTGCGGGCTCAACTGCTCGGCGAGCGTCAATTGGCTCAGGGCTTGCCGCAGCAAGTCGTCGCTTCCTCCCTTTTCGGACAGCGCGAGCAGACGTCTTGCCTCGGCGTAATGCCGAAACGCGCTCGGCTTTCCCTCGATCTGCTTAATCCGTTCGAGCGATTCGTCCATTTCGTCGATGTTGCCCTCGGCGGCGGCGATCTGAAAACGGAGCCTCTGAACATCGAGGTTGTCCGGTTCTTGCGCTAGCAAACGCGAACACGTTTGCCGAGCCGTGGCATAATCCTGAAGTTCGAACGCGATCGCGGCGAGGTTGCGCCAAAGCTCCACGCGCTCGGCCGCCGAGAAGCTCTCGGCGTTCTCGAGCAACTCGCGGATTCGCGGGGCCGCCTCCGAACCATGACGCCGGGCGAGGCTGCGTGCCCGAATCAGCCGCGTAGCCACGCCGTCGCCGAGGCTTTCCTCGGCGTTTTGGAGAATCTTATCCGCTTCATCCCAGTTCTTCTGGCGATCGGCGAATCGGATGAGCGACTGCCAAATCGTGACTTGAAGGCTCTTCCATCCGCGAATCCGGTTCGAGATCTGCTCGGCTTCATCGAGACGCTTCTGCTTCGCTTCTCCGGAAAGCGACTCCGCCTCGGCGAGCACGGTCTCGCGTTGCCGGGCGAGTCCTTCGATCTCGGTCTGGAGTCGATCTCGCGTGGTCGTCAGCAACTCGGCCGCCATCCCGTGCTGGTCTCGAGCCGCGAGAATGTCGGCTCGCAAAATAGCGACGGAGGGAGACTCGGGCATCACCTTCTCGGATTCTTCGAGCGCGGTGTCGACCTCAATCCAGTTTCGCTCGGCTTTTGGCAAGCGGGCCGTCTTGGTCAGAAGGGCTCGCGTCAACGCCAAGTGAACGGCTGGGGGCGCTCCGGGTAGACGCAACACGCGCCGATAGTCTTCGATGGCTTCGTCCAGTTGCCCGGAGCGCATCTCGATGTCGGCCAGATCGAGCAACGCGCGGATCGACGTCCAATCGAGTCGAGCCGCGTTCTCGAGAGCCTCGCGCTGCTGGTCGACCAACCCCAGTTTCTCGCAGCACTCGGCCAACAACAGGTTTACCTCGAAGGCGCTTTCGGGTTGGTCGGCCAGATGCGGCAGTACGCGGTCGAAGCCCGCCTTGGCCGCCGCCCAGTTTTTCTCGGAATAGGCGACCAGGGCTTCGAGATGTGACAGGACGACCTCCGGGGCGCTGGTGTCGGCCAACTCGCGNNCCACGTCAACAGCAGACGGTTCTCGCCGACGTTGCGACCGCGGCGCAACCATTCGACGGCCGCCGTCTCGCGCCCCCGCGTCGTTTCGATCTCGGCGAGCACGAGGTAGGCGGCGGCGTGATCGGGATAGCTCTCCCTCGCCGCCAAGCCGAATGCCTCGGCGCCGACCAGATGCGGACTGTCGGCGGGTTTTTCGTCGAGGCGGGCCGCCGCGAGCTCGCAATTCGCCGCCAAGAGCGAGGCATCGCGCACCGCCTCGCGTTCCTTCGCCGCGCTGGGCAGTTCCTTTTCCAACACGGCGAGACGTTTTGCCGCCTCGATCAGCTTGTCGCGATAAGCAGACGTCACCACCTGATTTCGGCCGGATCGCGCGTTCAGCGCGGCCGTGAACTCGGTCCGCAGCGCCGTCGCCTCGACCGGCGGCGTCGCCGCATCGGCCTTGTCGAGCGCCTGTTCAATGGCCTTTCGCATCGACTCCGTCGCATCCCATAGCGCCTCTTGGGCCAACGTTGCCGCCGTTTCCTTCGGGCTGCGCCGCACGAGGTCGGAGCGATATTGGCCGCGAACCCGATTTGCCACGAACGAATCGGGATTTCGATTCACCGCCTCCGATATCCAATACTCGGCGTCGTTTGGCCGCCCTAGTTCATGGAGGAGCGAGGCCAAAGAGACATACAGGCCCAATTCGGTCTGGCCCTTGTCTTCAACGAGTTGGATTGCTTTCTGCAGGGGTTTCTCGGCGGATTCGGGACGGTTGAGCTGAATTTGGCACTTGGCGAAGTCGATTAGAAGCTCGTGATCATCCAGAAGCATCCACAAATCGTCCTGGAGCCACTTGACCAGGCGATCGCGATCGACCGTCTTGCCGTCGGCGTCGAGAAACTTCGCTAGCACCGCCTCGCGCCATCCGGTTCCCCGATCACCGGCTGCCGCTCCGTCTCGCGTCCAGAGCTCGTAGCGGTCGAAGAGCCGTTGCAGTTCGCTCGAGTCGTTCGGAACGACGGCGAGGATGACAAGGTGCGGCATGGCTTCGGCGGGCTGTCCGAGAGTCGTGAGGCTCCGCACGAGCTTGCGGCGGAGTTCCCGGCGATCGGGCTCGTCGCGCAAGACCTTTTCGAGATGGCTCAGACTCTCGCTGAAGAGCGGACCCGCTTCGCGAATCATGCGATTCCGAGCGAGTTTTTCGGCGTTTTCGAGCAACATCAACCCGTATTCGGTGCGAACGTCGGCATCGTCGGGGTTCAGCTTCAGGTAACTCCCATAATTGGCGGTCGCCTTGCCGATTTCTTCGAGCTTCGCGTCGGTATCCTCGAGCCGATCGACGGCCTCCTTGGCGACTCTCGCCTGTTCGAGAAAGAACCCGGCCTGTCCTCTGACCTGGAAGCGATGCACGACCAGGACGAGAATCAGCAACAACAGAGACAGGCCAATCAAAACGGCCAGAAACCGGACGTTGACGGGAAGGCGATATTGGTTCATGGGTTGCTATCGTCCCCTAGAGGGGTATTGTGTGATGAGGTCATCAGATTGTTTCTGGGAAAACGCCCCTTGACGAATTGTATTGCCAATCCCGTTTCAGAGGGATGGCCGAAACCGTTGGGGCGGAGCCCAATATATCAGCCGTCGTCCAAAATGGCACGATGCCAGTACAGCGGACGTTCAACAATAGCGTGGAATCTTGTGGCGAGGCTGCCTCGGTGGGCGAGTCGGTCGCATCCGTGTCATCACGAGCGTCAGCCCGGTCCACTCGATCGAAAATGGGCCCCACCTCGGGGTGGATTGCGAGGCAAAAACTTGCGGTTGGCTTCACCTCGCTCGTTTTTTGCGGTACGTATTGATGGGTGCAATCGACGTGACACCGAAAGTGGTTGAGCAAGAGCCCCCCTGTGGAGTTTGGTGTGTATAGACATTAAGAAGTATTTGTCGAACTGTTATTCGGGAATCGGCTTTTCTGGGTCGCTCGCAATGCGGCCGAGACGCTTCCCGCGAACGACGGGAGTACGTCCAAGGCAATGAGCCCGCATAATCGGGTGATTCGGGAAGGTCGGCCGATCGAAATCGGGGTTTTTTCGTTGGCAAAAGGCCTCCTGGGCGGATAGAATAAACGCAACTGGCTGTAGTAGCCATGTTTAACGACGATTTTCAGAGCGTTTCCGGGCGAGTCGCGCGGAACACGGTTCGCCTTACGCTCAGTTCTCACCTGGCGGAGAGCCCCAGTATGTCAACAACATTCTCTTTCCGATTGTCTTTCTTGACACTGGTCATGATGGCAATGTGGGCGTCCTGCGTGGACGCGATGGGCGCCGATTCGAGCACCGAGGCTGCTCGCATCGACGTGTTCACGCATCCCGATGGCAAAACGTACTTTGCGTTGAGTCTGAAGCCGACCGTGGAAACGCAACGCGCCGATGGTTGCGACGTGATCGTGTTGTTCGACACGTCGAGCAGCCAGGTCGGCAAGTTTCGCGAGGACGCGTTGGCGGCACTCGACAGTTTCTTGGCCGGTCTGCGACCGACCGACCGCGTCAGGCTGTCTTCGGTCGATTTGAACGCGATTCCGATGCATGAGGCATTTTCCGCGCCGGGCAGCCCAGAACTGGCCGCTGCCGTCGAGAAGCTCAAGGGCCGAGTGCCTCTCGGCGCGACGAACATGGAAGCCGCAATGATGGCGGCCGCCACGAGCTTCAGCGGCGAGACCAAACCGCGTGCCTGCGTCTACATCGGCGACGGCATGAGCGCGGCGAACATTCTGGGCACCGAGAAATTTGCCAAGTTGATTTCCGCGCTCGTCGACGCTCGCGTGGCGGTCAGCAGCTATGCGATCGGGCCTCGTCTGGACGAGCAACTACTCGGCGCGTTGGCCGGGCGCACCGGCGGCGTCGTACGAGTGCAGTCCAGCATCGAGGCCGCGGAAAAGGACGGCAAACCCGCGGGCGTTGCCCC
>DOEZ01000208.1 GCA_003532715.1 Planctomycetaceae bacterium | reverse complement strand
CGGATGAACGCGGATAAACGCGGATGAGGGACGGGGGATGAGGGACGTGAGGCGCGGCGAGATGGAGTCTTTGAGACTCGCGAAGACTAAGGCCACTATCGTTTCCCCCTTTTCCCTTTCTCCGATCTTCAGAAACTGGTTTGGACGGCTGAGTGCTTGCGGAGATTCTTCTCTCGCGTTTTCGACGGGTTATAACCTAAGGAGGCATTCGAATCATGACGCGAAAACCGTTTGATTGGACGAAACGGGTCGCCGTTGCGTGCGTCGTGCTCTGCGTGGCGACCGTCGGCTGCCGGCGGTCGGGTGGCGAGGCCGGGCTGGGTGAACCGGAGTTCGCCGCGACGTTCGAGGGAGCTTCGACCGACCTGGAACAGACGCGAGTCGTCGCCACGCTCGACGAGCCGATGGTCGAGGGAACGAACACCGTCTGGTGCGCGTCGTTCCAGGCCGCGTGGAAACGACTCGAAGAAGACCTAGCCAAGGCGCCGGTCGAGCTCGAAGGCGAGCCGGCGTTGGTCGATTCGCTCAATCGGGCGGACGACCCGAGGTCGATCGTGCCCGAAGAGAGTCTCTATGTCGCGGCCGGGTGGACTCGCGACGGCATCATCGAGCAAATCCAGAAGGAAGTTTCAGCGAAATTCCCCGGCAAGACGCCGCCCGAGTTCGATGATAACGAAATGCGGGTTGCCGTCGCCTACGCCTATCTGCAAGCCCAAATCAAGTTCGGGCTGCCCTATTTTCAGAATCGCGATCCGCTCGTTTTCACCGCGGCCGACGGGCAAAGGACCGAGATTCACTCGTTCCGAACGCCACTGCCCGGCGCGAATGTCGACGAGCGGCTACGCGAGCAGCCCTCGCTGCTCTTTGAAAACCACGACGAGTCGTACAACACGATCGACTTCGCCATCGACTTGGATCGGCACTCGACGCCCAGCCAAATCGTTGTCGCGGTCGTCGAGCCGGGTGCAACGCTTGCCGAAACGCTTGCGTCGGTCGAACGAAAAGCCAAGGAATACGCAGCCAACAAAGGCTCGCGGGACTCCGTTCATGGCGACCTGATCGTGCCCGATATGTCCTGGAAGGTCTCACATCGCTACGTCGACTTGTTGGACAGAAACTTCCAGAACCAGGAATTGGCCGGAACCTGGATTGGCGAGGCCCGACAGGATATCGACTTTCGGCTGGACCGCGGCGGGGCGGAACTTCGTTCAGAGGCGATCGCGATGGCAGAGTGCGTGTCCCTCGAGTTCGTCGTCGACCGACCGTTTCTGATCTACATGAAGCAGCGAGGCGGCGACAAGCCGTACTTCGCCATGTGGGTCGACAACGCCGAGCTACTGCGGTCATGGAAGAACGAACCGGAGGCCAAGGCAGGTGAAGCCAAATCTCAAGAAGCCGGGCAATCCGAAAACCCGTCCGAGAATGGAGCACGGCCGCCCTCGGCTGTGAAAGAGGACCTGCAACAGCCGGGGGCGGCTGTTCTACAACCGAGGGTGACGGCCCCGCAACCGGAAGAGGCTGAACCACAATCGGATGTTGTTTCGACTGACAAGAAACCCGACGCGGCCGAACGTCCCGCCGATTGGGCCCAGCCGATCGAGCTGGAAGGCGTGCCCAATCTGCACAAGGTCTCCGACGCGTTGTATCGCAGCGCCCAGCCGACGGCCGAGGGGATGAAGAACCTCAAGGAGAAGCTCGGTGTCAAGACGATCGTCAACCTCCGCTCGTTCCACTCCGACCGCGACGAGATCGGCGACACTGGGTTGGGCTACGAACACATCTACATGAAGGCGTGGCATCCGGAGGAGAAGGAAATCGCGAGATTTCTCCAGATCGTCACCGACCCGGCTCGCCAGCCAGTGTTGGTCCACTGCCAGCACGGCGCCGACCGAACCGGCACGACCTGCGCGTTGTATCGCGTCGCCGTCGAGGGTTGGACCAAGGAACAAGCTGTCAAGGAAATGTGCGAAGGCGGCTACGGCTTCCACGAAATCTGGACCAATCTGCCCAAGTGGATCGACGCGATCGACGTCGACGCCGTCAAACGCCGCGCGGGAATGGGCGGGGGCGAGAGTCAGTAGGTGTCGATTCACCGCTGAGACGCAGAGACGCGGAGATAGTGGTCGGTGGATCGTGGATAGGGGATAGGAGGTCCACCTGGCATTTCAAATCTGAGATCCAATCCCCAATCCCTAAATCCCCAAATCCCTCTCCGCTTCTCCGCGTCTCGGCGGTGAAACAAGAATTCCATCAAACGAAAGAACAACATGGCCAAAGTCAAGCAGCTTTGCGGGCGGAGTGAAGTTAAGAAATCGGACTGTTGGGACCTGTCGAGTCTGTTCGAGAGCGACGACGCCTGGGAGGCGGCGTTCACGAAGTGGGAGAAGCAGATCGGCGGCTACGCTCGATTTCAAGGCACGCTGGCCGCCGATGTGAAGAATCTGGCCGCGTGTCTGAAGTTCGACGAGGATCTCGACCGCCACGGCGAGCGGCTTGGCACCTACGCATTCCTGAAAACGGCCGAGGACTCGGCCAACAGCACGTATCAGCGGATGCAGGGCCGGTTCATCAACGCCGTCAGCCGCGCCGGACAAGAGGCCAGCTTCATTCGCCCCGAAATCCTGGCGATTCCCCAAGCCAAGATAAAAACCTACCTGGCCGACCGGCGGATCGCACCCTATCGGCTGTTGCTCGAACGCCTGTTGCGTTATCGGTCGCACACGCTCTCGCGCAAGGAAGAAAAACTGCTGGCCATGCAGACCGAAATGGCCCAAACGGCCGGCCATTCGTTCCACCAACTCAACGACGCCGACCTGCGGTTCGGCACGATTCGCAACGAGCGGGGCGAGGCGGTCGAATTGAGCCACGCCACGTTCAGCACGATGCTCCACTGCCCCAAGCGGAGCGTCCGCAAAACGGCCTTCTATCAATACTACCAGCAGTTCGCAGCCCACGAAAACACGCTCGCGGCCATGCTCGGCGGGTCGATCCAGCGCGACATCTACTACGCCCGGGCGCGCAACCATGCGAGTTCGCTGTCCGCCGCGCTGTTGCCCGACCAGGTGCCCGAGAGCGTCTACGCGAACCTCATCGCTTCGGTCCGGCGTCATCTGCCGGCGCTGCACCGCTACTACGACGTCCGCCGACGCAAGATGCGGCTCAAGGACATCCACATGTACGACACGTACGTGCCGATCCTCAGCGGGCTGCAAACGCGCCGCGCGTGGGACGAAGCGGTTCGGCTGGTGCTAGCCGCGCTCGAACCGCTCGGCGGCGACTACCTCGCCACGCTCGAAAAGGGACTCGGCGGCGGCTGGTGCGACCGATACGAAAACCGCGGCAAGCAAAGCGGCGCGTTCAGCGCGGGCTCGTACGACGGCTGGCCCTACATCCTGATGAACTACCAGCCCGACGTGCTCGACCACGTCTTCACGCTCGCCCACGAGGCGGGCCACTCGATGCACAGCCACTATTCGGCCGCGCGGCAGCCGTACACCTACTACAACTACGTCATCTTCGTCGCCGAAGTGGCCAGCACGCTCAACGAGGAACTACTCGCCAAGCACCTCATGGCCCAAGCCAAAAGCGACGAGGAGCGAGCGTTCCTGATCAACCGCCAGATCGACGCTTGCCGGGGGACCATCTTCCGCCAGACGATGTTCGCCGAATTCGAGAAGACGGCCCACGAAATGGCTGAACAAAACGAGCCGCTCACGGTCGAGGCGTTCTAGAGCGTCTACCGCGAACTGCTCGAAGCGTACTTCGGACCCGACTTCGCGCTCGACGACGAGCTGTCGTTGGAGTGCTTCCGCATTCCGCACTTCTATCGGGCGTTTTACGTCTACAAATACGCCACCGGCATGTCGGCCGCGATGGCGTTGGCCGACCGAATCACCGGCGGTGGCAAGCGGGAATTGGACGCCTACCTGGGCTTCCTGGGCGGCGGCTGCTCGAAAGACCCACTCGACCTGTTGCGCGACGCGGGCGTCGACATGCAACGCCCCGAACCGGTCGACGCCGCCATGACCCGCTTCGGCCAACTGGTCGAGGAGCTGGACCGGTTGATTTGACCGCCGTCGGCGATCAGGCTTCGGTCCGTAGATGCGGCTTCCAGCCGCGTTGGTGTCGGGCAACACAGCTTCCGTCAATCAGCAGTTTGGCGTTCCCGAAGGTCGGCCGTTTCAAGACAGCCGTGGCAACGCCTCCTCGCGTGTACTTCAGGCCGTGTTTCGCACGCTACGCCGAAACCACAGGCTCGTGAACCATCCAGCCATCTGTGTGCATCCGTGGTTCCCCTCCCTCCGCGATACGTGATAGCTTGGGCAATCTAGGGACCTGGTGCGGCGGCGGAAAGGGGCGGCGGCGATGTCAGCCCTGCGTGCCGGGCGCTTTGGAACGATCGGCACGGCCGAAAAACGCCGAAAGAGTAAGAGAGGTACCGGCCCGGATTAGTCACGAGGGTGTGCCACTGCTTGCCGGCTTGCCGGAATGATTAACGATCCGACAAGGCCGCAAGCAGTGCCGTCGACGCTCGAAAACGGCCTTTTGAGCGGCAAGCATTGGCACACTCGAATCAAGGTCATTGCCTCGCGAATAATTTGGGCCAAATTTCGTCGGCGGGTTGGGCCGTCAAGGGCCGATCCGCTCGTTCCATGGACCATTCGTGTGACTCCCATGACGCATTTCCGTCAAAGCGGCCAACGCGACCCGCGACGCCGTCGCGTGCTTGCCGATCTGGTTTTGGGTCGCGCGCCGGGGGCCGATCGGCCGGACGGCGCGTGGGGCCGGTCGAACGTCGAATCCCGCTCGAAGAATTACGGCGAGGCGACATTCCTCGACGAACAGCTCCGCCTGACCGATCTGATTCCGCGCCGCATCGGCGTCTACGCCTACCTGTTTCTGGCGGGCGCGGCGGTCGTGGCCGGGCTGCTGGCCCTCCACGGCTCGGCGCCGCGTCTGGCCGCGACCATGGGCGAGAGGGCCGTCGCGGCATTCGATCTGGGCGGCAACGGAACGCTTGCCGCGTGGTTTTCGTCGACGCTCTTGCTGCTCAGCGCGATCGGCTGCGTCTTGGTCTACACGATTCGCCGCCATAAGAAGAACGACTACCAGGGCCACTATCGCGTGTGGCTATGGGCCGCCTGGTGTTGGCTGCTGCTGAGCATCGACCGGACGGCCGGGCTGCACGAGGGATTCAGCGGCATGATGATATGGCTGACCGGCACGCCGCTCCACGGCGACGGCTCGGCCTGGTGGATGATCGGCTACTTCTTCCTGCTTGGCGGTATTGGAACGCGGCTTGCGCTCGACATGCGCGAGTATCGCGTGTCGCTCGCCCTGTTCGTGGCGGTCGGCGCATGCCACGCGGCGGCCATCGCTGCCCGGCTCGGATGGGTCGGCCCGATCGACCCGGCCCGGGCGGTCCTGCTGGCCGAAGGCGCCAGGCTCGTCGGCAATCTTCTGCTGCTGTTGGCCGTTGGATTGCACGCTCGGCACGTGTTGCTCGACGCCGAGGGGCTTCTGCCGGAAGTCGAGGACCAGGATCCGGAAGAAGAGCCGGACGACGAAGAGGAAGAATACGAATACGACGAGGACGAGGTTGCCGACGAAGAGGCTGTTCTGTTTGGTCATCAGGTGCCGGTGCGTCCCCCGCGAGGCGTCCGCAAGCGAACGGCGAGCCGTGCGGCCGCCGAAAAGAAGCCCGCGGCGTCGCCGTCGGATGCGTTCACGGCCGGCATGGAAGCGGCCGAAAACCGCGTCGGCCGCAAGCTGACGAAGGACGAGAAAAAGGCCCTCCGCCGCCGGCTCGAGAAGCAGCGCCTCGATCGCGAACGCCGCAGCGCGTGACGGCCGCGGCGCAGCGGGGGCCACATCGCATAACGGCCGCGGCGAGTGACGGTCACATCGCATTGCCCATTCTTGCTGGCGTGGACTCTTATCCGCCAACCCAAATTCATAATGTTGTCGAAGCACTCATATACCGGATTCTGCAGGACGGTAAGGCTCGTTCAATTTGTCGGCCATATCCGGGAGGTACTTCTACAAGGAAGTCCACGTATTCCAGGTTGGTTAATGCCTGCAAGTGTGGCAGTATCTCCTCCACGTCCTGGTTGGGCTTCTCCACATCGACTCGCACGATGCGATGAAAGAAGTCCTTTCCGGCATAAGACAGAAGCCAAAGGGGCACCCGGGAAAGACCCCCTTTAGGAGCTGAATCACCTTCACTGTCGATCATGTAGTCGTAGTAGACAAAGCAATGCATCTGCTCCAAAGCTCTGATGGCCTGATGTTGGTTGCGTGCTTCATCCGCCCTGAGCAGCACGAGAACCACAAAGGCAAGGCATGCGATGAATCCTAGCGAACCGGCGACCACAAGCTCATGCTTTCCCATCGGTGCGCGACGGCCTTGGCGGGACCGCACCAGATAATCGGCAATAAGTACAGTTGCGCCCGCTAGGCACGCGGTAATGCCGCTTGCAAGTATTCCACCAAAGGAGCTGAAGCCCACATTGTGATAGAGCACATGGGCAGCGATGAACGCCGGATATACTGAAACACTTACGATAACTGCAAGCAAGCTGACAATCGCGAGCTTGCACGTAGTTAATGGGCTGCCTGTCCAGGAGCGAACCAATGACTCTATCGTAAGTGCCACGGTTGCGATCAAACAGATACAAATGCCGATCCCAAATGCCTTGGCCAGGGAGCCCTCATGGCCAAGGTTCAGGCATATGACAAGGCCCAGGCCAAACAGAGCGAAGACAAAGGCAACGGCCTTTCGCGCATTATCAATACGCCTGAGGTACATTTGTTTCACCAAGACTGGAAATCGGAAGAGACTGTTTTTGAAACTACTTGAAAAATCCGCCGGGTGGATGGCTTGTCCATTATTGCTGGCGCGACCTCTTAACGCAAAGCCGCCACGTCGCAAGGACGCGGGGAGATGCGCTCGAAGGAGCCGCGCACGAAGTAAGCGGATTTGTGGAAAGGCAGACGCGAGAGTTGCGCCCGCGCGAATCGCGTACTTAGTGGTCTTCGCGTTCGTGGAGAACGCTTACTTCGTGCTATTGGAATCATTTTCCTGGAAACCGCTTACTTCGTGCGAGGCTCTTTCGTGGGAGCTGCCTCGCCGGTCACGCGCCTATCAAATGAAACGCCGTCTGCCGCAAGCCGATCGGGCGGCATCCGTCAGGCGTGAACACGACGTCCTCCTCGATCGAAAGCCGGAACTCCTCGTTTTTCCACTCGGGCAGGACGTCTTGGACCGATAGTTCCATCGTGAAAGCATTGTTGTATTCCAATCGCACGTCGCCGCGACCCTCGCACCGTTCTTGCTCCCAAGGCAAACCGATCAGCGGGCCCGGCTCGTGCAGATAGAGTCCCAGCGAGTGGGAGTAGACCTTGGGGTTCGGCACTCCTTCGGTCCTCGCCCGCGTCAGAATCCGCGCGAGCAGTTCATTGCCGGACCGGCCCTGCTCGAACTCGGCCATGAAGATTTCCTGAAGGCGGTGGGCCTCGGCCAGGATGGATCGCGCCCCGGCGGGTGCTTGGTCCTCGCCGGGCCGGCAGACGTAGGCCCATTGCTGATGGTCGGAATTGAGGCCCAGGTAGCGGATTCCCACGTCGCAGTGCAGAAAATCGCCCGGACGGATCGTCTGGTCGTCGTTGCCGAATTCCCGCCGGGCGGCTTCGCTTCGAACGATTCTGAAAAACGGTTTGAAGGCGACTTCGAGCCCCAGATCGGCCACGCGCTGCCAATAGGCCCACATTACGTCCTGTATGGTCGTGACGCCCGGCACGATCGTCTCGCGACGGTAGCACGACGCGATGATCGACTTCGCCACGTCGACGACGTGCTCGAACAACAGGACTTCGTCGTCGGTCAGCGTCGCCAACCAGCGGGTGGCCGCCGGTTCGGCCGAGACGAGCCGAGCGACGTCCGGCACGACCTCGATGAGTTGCTCGTGGAGGTTGTGCGTCAGCCCGCCGGCGGCCCACTGCACGCGGCCGATGTTGATCCCGATTCTCTTGGGATTCCGCTCGCGAATAATCTTGGGCAGCAGTTCCCATTGCTCCTCGAACCGCTGGCCGTTCCATGGTTTGTCGTACAAATCGCCGAAATGCGTCATCGACAGGTTGATCCGCTCGATCGGCTTGCCGTGGCCGGGGTCGAAGAAAATCAGCATCTGCAGGATGGGCGCCCACGTGTCGAGCGGCATCATGGTCTTGAAAACCGGTTCGTAGTCGTCTTCCTGGCAGAGGATCAACCACATGTCGATTCCGGCTTCGCGCATGGCCAGCGGCAGAATCGTGTCGAGCCGTTTACGGAGAATGCGAGTGATGACCTCGTCGCGCCGGCGCAACGGAAGGACTTTGGGCGTAGGGACCATGGGAGGCTCCGAGGTTCGCGATCCGTGGGATGCTTCTTGTTCATGCCATTTGTGGTGTATCATGAACTGCCCAGATCATAACGAATCCAATCGACCCAAGCAATCGCCACGAAGGATGGACCCCACGCTTCGGTTGCTGTTACACCAACCACCTTTTCGTTTTGTACTTCAGTTCAGTACAGATCTCGTCCCAGTTCCCGAAGCATAAGGCCAAACGGCCACCACACGACCACTATCAGAATACAAATCCCGATCGTGCTAAGAAAAGACCTCTTCCTTCGAATCCACAGGACCCAGCCCATGAGCGAACAGAGAACGATGAAGCTCAAATAACCCAGGCCATTTCCGCCAACCATTAGGCCAACGAATGCACCCGCAACCATCGAGACAATAGTGCCGATGATTTCGCACAACAAGCTGCGCGTCGGGGGAGTTGGATCAGGTGCTTTGGTTTCGATCTCCGAGATCTGCGGCGATGCATTCGGGTTTGTATCCGATTCTGACATTGATGCTCTTCACGCTTCTTCGTGCGTTTGTGCTTTGCTTTGTTGCTCCGCGGCGATTGGTTTTCCGCGTTTGCCCGGTTCCGTGGAGGGGGAGTCGATCCGCCTTTTGGCATGGGCGAGTTTTGCAACAATACTCTTTGCTTTTGTTTTTGGTTACGTCGTTTGTCGACGATGACAAACTGTTGTTGTTTAATGGCTTAGGACGTGTGCCGTTTTTCGTAAGTCGCGTTTTTTCTTTTGGGGGGCGTGTTGCAAAAGCCCTATCGCTTGAGGGGGTTCGCTTGGAGTTGTGCGGCGGCTCGCCGCCTTGGTTCACGCGGGTGCCGTGGGTCAGTGGTTGTGTTGGTTTGAGTTGCCGTGTTTGTTGGGGTGACTCGCACGGGCTGGGCCGTTCGGTTCTCTAACGCGATGGGACGCCGTGTCTACTTCATACCATGCGGGCCGGGTTGATTTCAAGTCGGAGAATTGGCCGGGAGGAGGCGGTTGCACGGCGTGGGTGACGAAGGAGATTCTTACCGCCAATGGCCGGGTGAGTGTTTTCTCTTGCCGATGCCACACCCATAATGGTACCGTCATCGGCGTACGGTTCGAGGCCGGAGCGACTGGCTAGGTCTTCCCCGTAGGACTCTCTCATTCCCAATTCCAAGCCGGTTTAGCCCGGCGCTTTCTCTGACCTGTTTTCTCGGCCGTTTTCGCGTCTGACTCAAAAGGCGTTGACGATGTTTCAGTGCTATGGAGGGCCGTCTCCAGCGCGACGATGCTTCGAAGGATTCAAGAGCCGCGTGCTTGTTTTCGGCCGGAGCGACTTGCGAAACTCGCCTGCGGTTTCTCCCATCGTCTTTTTGAAAAGGCTGCACATGTATTCGACATGGTTGAAACCGGCGATTCGCGAGATCACTTCGAGAGAGTAGTCGGTGTTCGTCAGGAGTTGTCGGACTCGTTGGAGACGCACACGGACAATCTCCGCTTGCGGCGTTCTTCCGAGGTGGCGGGCAAAGCGTCTTTCCAATGTGCTTCGCGAGCAAGTCGCGTAACCGACCACGTCGCGGACGTCGATTCCCTCGCAAGCATGCTCGCGAATATATCGAACAGCGGCGGCCGTATCCGTATCGGGAATGGCGACGACTTCGGTGGACTGCCGCGCGACGACGTCGTGCGGCGGCACCAATTGGCGATGCACGGCCGGCCGCCTCCCTTGCATCAACTGGTCGAGAACCTCCGCTGCCTGATACCCCATTGCCTCGAATCGAAACGCGATGCTTGACAGCGGCGGCCAGCACAGATCGCAGATCACGGGATCGTCGTCGACCCCCAGCACGGCGATTTCGTCAGGCACCGCAAGCCCGCAGTGGCGGCAGGCGTTGAGTACCTGCTGCCCTCGCACGTCGTTGGTCGCGAAGATTCCGACCGGCTTCGCGAGCGACATCAGCCAATCCTGCAACTCCTCTTCGTGTGAAAACCCTCGCGACTCAATAATCGCCGTTGTTCGCGCGCGGCGCGAGACGCGTCCGAGCCATGTGTCAACGGAGTAGCCGCGCGCCGCGGCGCACTCGGCGAACGAAGCACATCGCTCCTCCGAGTAGTTGACTCCGGCAAAACCGCAAGCCGCGTAGTGGCGAAACCGCCGCTCCAGGAGATGTTCGACCGCCACGCGAGCAACGGCCCGATTGTCAACTCCGACGCTGGGAATATCCTCCACATCGAACAAGAGTCGCGTATCGACCGTTGGCAGTCTGGTCGCTCGCACCTGATCGAGAAGGTGCTTGCTGTCGATTCGAGCGATGATTCCATCTCCCCGCCAGGACTTCAGCCAATCGGGAGCCGTATCTCCAAGCGACCGCTCCTGATGATAAAGGATCCAGTTCCCCTTGATCTGCGCGAACCGAGCGATGCCGCGAAGCAACTCACGACCGCAAACGCGTGAGGATTCAATCAGCAGGGCGATATGGTATTCCTCGGCCATCGCGTGCCATCCGATGAAGGAACGAGACGATGGGACACGACGCAACGCGATCTTCTCGGCGCGGCCGGTTGCGTCGGGCAGCCCTTTCGGTGAAACGCCGAACCGCGTTCCACGGTAGTATAGTCGACCGCCTTGAATTTGTAATGGGCAATTCGGCCGGCCTTCTGGATTCCGAATACCCGATGGGGGAGATGGGCCGGGGTAACTCCAAATTGCCGGCGGATCGAAGCGAGACTCCGCAGCGGAGACTGCCGTTTGGCCAGGAGGATCCCGCGGTTGCGCCTGACGAAATAGTTTAAGAAAATGACAACGAGGATCATTGCACCGTCTTCTCACCCGGTTAGACTCACAATTGGAAATGCTCCGAGAAAAGACCCGGACGCGACGCGAGCGATGGGCCTTCAGGAATTGTCTCGGAAGGAGGCTCCCGCGACATCATATCATCCGTGGCTGCATGTTCCGCGTTGCGGTTGATGTGCCGCGGCTTAAGGCATCTCGATCGGCCTGGAGAGAAATCATGGAATGTGTTCGATGCCTCATTCTCGGCATGGGTGGAATGGCCTTGGCCGCGACCTTGCTGGGCATTGCGCGTCGTGCCGTACCTGTTCGCCGGGCGATGCGTGAAGAAGTCCGCGTCGCCGCGGATCGTTCCGCGTTTACGCTTGTCGAGCTTCTTGTGGTCATTGCAATCATCGGGGTTCTCATCGCGCTGTTGCTGCCAGCGGTTCAGGCCGCGCGCGAGGCGGCGAGACGCGTGTCATGCACGAACAAGCTCAAGCAGATCGGACTCGGCTTGTTGAATTATGAAAGCGCGAATCAACACTTTCCGCCGGGTGGCCGATTCGGAAAGCGAGCCAGCAACGATTCCTACGGATTTGGTTTCGCCGCGGCCATCCTGCCCTATATGGAACTGAACGCCCTTTACGAACGCATTGACTTCACGATCGACTTCAACGCATCACCGAACGTGCAATTGGCTATCGAGGGCGCCTCGTCATTTCGCTGCCCGAGCTTCAGCGGCGCGGACGGAGAGACCTGGTCGATCGTCCCGGGGTCGATTGACGAAATGAGCATTGGGTGCTACTACGGCGTATCGGGCGCCGATCCCGCGATCGCGACCACGCCGCGCGAGTATTACCTGTATCCCTCGGGGGCACATTGTGGTCCCTACTACTTCAACGGCATCCTCTATCCCTCCAGCGAGATCGCCACGCGCGACATCACCGATGGCTCGGCACACACGCTGATTGTCGGCGAACGCATTTTCGAGCTGCGAAGCTGGATGCGGGGCGACTACTACCAGGGTTCCGCGGCGAGTCCTTCGATCGTCTGCTCGTCTTCGGCCAAGAGCATCACCAAGCCGCTTAATCCGCTTCCGGGATCGTGGATCTATCTCGGTGACCCAAACATTCGTTTCAACGAGTTCTATTTTGGCAGCGAGCATCCGGGGGGAGCCAATTTCGCCTGGGCCGACGGCAGCGTGAGCTTCGTGAAGAACGAGATAGACTTCGCCACGTTGAGGGCCATGGCGACGCGAGAGGGAGGTGAAGTGATTCCTCAATAATTCGGCGGGAAAGCGTTCCTCGCGTTCGGATGGTCGCGCCGATCCGACCGGCATGACCCCTGAGCGGAAAAGGCGACCCGTTCTTGCTTGGCGATTCCATCCGGTTGACGCAATAGTTACAAAGAATGACAAGCACGATCATTGACCGTGTGCCCGCGCCTCATAGACTGAAGAGAAGAAACGGGGGAGAGGCCCGTCAACAAGAACAGGACTTTGAGGCACTGACCGCGAGGACAGGATATCGGATGTGAGCCGGATCCTGATTTGGTTCGATTGACAGTTTTCCTTATTTTGTCCGCCTGACGGCTTTTTTGCGGGAGTTGAATGCCCCGCGAGCGATTCTCGCTCCGATTCTTCTCGCCTGACCTGGGAGACCGACCATGAGATTCGTTTTGCTTCTTGTTCTGCTGGCGTCCGTCGCCGTTGTCCCAACGACCGCTCACGCCCTGGAGTGGTCCGATGTCTACATGTACTATCGCTTTGACGATACATCGGGCACCGTGTTCGCCGACTCGGGACTGAACGGAAATGACGCCACCCTGTACCGCTTCCTTCGATACTCCGAGCTTCCGGCAATCGACGCTTCGAACGTGACGGTGTCCGTCGGCGCTCCCTTCGGCGCCGGAACGGCGATTGGAACGAACCCCGTCGGGGGCGTGAGCCACGAGGTAATGATCGATGTCCCATCGAGTGTGGCGTTGCCGGGCGCCGGCGACGCTTTTGCCGTTTCTTTCTGGCTGAATGTGGCCAACTGGAGTAGTGCCTGGGGTAGCGTCGCGACCTACAAGCTTAACGGCCTCGACTGGAGGATTGCGATGCATAACGACACGACAGTCAAGGGACTGCTTGTCTGGACCGGCGATGCGGACGGGTCGGGCGACCCCGTCTACGCGGCCAATTGCGTCACGGCCGGCCTTGTCAACAATGCCTTCGCGCATTTCGTCGTGCAGTTTGAAGGCACGGCTGGGGTCAGCAATGTTTACATCAACGGGGCCTCGACAGCCGATACGGGTAGCTCGACCACTTGGTGGGGCAACGAGCGTGAGGGCTTCACCGTCGGCGGTCGAGTTCTCTCCGCCCGGAATTTCACGTCTCTGGACGCCAAACTGGATGACTTCGCGATCATTCCCGGTGTTGTGACGTCGGCCGACGTGATCCGTGCCCGTGATTCGGGCGTTGCTGGTTCCGGTTTAACCACGAGCCTGCATTACGCGCTCGACGAGGCATCCGGCGGCACGATCGGCGACTCCAGCGGCAACGGCCTCGATGGCACCCTTCTCGGCTACGACAACACGCAAACACGGCAGGCTCGCGGAATCGACACGGCGATGGTGCCGGGCGTACACGGCACGGCGGCCGAATTCTACTCGGGATGGCTGGACCACGCCAAGATCCTGGCTCCCACGAACATGCCGACGCTGGGCGAAGCCTTCACGGTCGCGTTCTGGTTGAAAGTTGGTGCTTGGGACTTTGAGCCAGCGGAAAAGGGCGTCCTTTTTGCCCAGAACTTCGGGACTCTGTCGCTCGTGATCGGTTGCGAGCAAGCGTGCGACGGACTGATTATCCGAACGGGAACCGCGGGCGCTTCTCCCGCGACCATCGACACGGCCAGCATCAACACCGCCGGCCTGACTCCCGATGAGTTCGCGCACTTCGCGATCACGGTTGACGCTTTGGGCCATGTCTCGGCGATGTATCTCAACGGCGATCTCGCGACGGACACGAACTATGCCGGTTGGGTTTTCGGCAACAGCGATACGGTCACGCTTGGCGCCCGGCTTCGAGGAACCGCGATCACCACCCTCGACTGTGAAATGGATGATTTCGCCATCGTCAAGGGCGAACTCTCCAAGGCCCAGATTGAACGCATTATGGAATTGGGTCTGTCTGCGTGCATCCCCGAGCCGTCGATGACGGTCCTTCTTCTGACCGGCCTCGTCGTTTTGGGTTTCCGTCGTCGAGCGGGCCGTTGGCAGCAACCGCTCCCGTGCGAATCGTCACCGTGATCGTGAATCAGAGGGAACGATCCCGGCGCCGCGCCGGTTAACAATACAACTCCGCCCGTTCGTGCCGGTTCACGTCGGGTCGTCTATCCGTTCGCGTATCGTCGGGGCCGGCAACACGAAGACGGCTGTGTTCGGGTGTCAGAAACATTTTGGTTGATGTGATTTATGTAGGAGATTCTTGCCATGCGACGCTTATGCATTTTCCTTCTTCTTGCGACGGCTTCGCTACTCATTCCCGCGTTACCGAACGTCCGCGCCGCGACGATTGATGACGTCATCTTGCATTATAAGTTTGACGACGTGTCGGGCGCCGCGTTTGCCGACTCAGGCATTAACGGGAACCACGCAACCCTGTACCGCTTCTTAACGTACGCGGAACTCCCGGCAATCGACGCCTCCCATGCAATGGGCGGTCTCGGTTCGCCTTTTGATGGGGCTCTTTTCGTTGGAACCAGGAACATTAGCGATGTAAGCCATGAACTGATGATTGATGTCCCCGCGAGCACGGCCCTGCCGGGAACGGGCGACAATTTCGCCGTTTCTTTCTGGCTCAGGGTGGCGAACTGGAGCACGAGCTGGGGAATCGTCGGCGCCTACAAGTTGAACGGCCTCGATTGGGTCATCGGGACGCATAACACGGCCAAGGGTCTGATGATCACGAGCGGTGACGCCAACGCGTCGGGCGACCCCGTCTATAGCGTCGACTGCGTGGCGGCCGGCCTCCTCGACAACGAATTTGCCCATTTCGTCGTCCAGTTCGAGGGTACGGCTGGAATCACGGGCGTTTATGTCGATGGCATTTCAAAGGCCGATTCCAATACGACGGCCATTCCTTGGTGGGGTAACGAGGATGAAGGGTTTGTTCTCGGCGGGCGAGTTCTCTCGGCACGAACCTTCTCCGGTGTTGACGCCGTACTCGATGATTTCGCAATCATTCCCGGCGTCGTGAACCAAACCCAAGTTGAAAGTATGCGGACCCTCGGTGTCGCCGGTTCCGGCGTAACGACGAGCATGCACTACACGCTTGACGAAGAAACCGGCAGCACGATCGGCGACTCCAGCGGCAA
>DOEZ01000460.1 GCA_003532715.1 Planctomycetaceae bacterium | reverse complement strand
GTCGGTCGACAAAATACGCGAGTCGTCGGTCATGGTGTTTTTCTACGCCCGTTGCCTAGCCGCCGGTTTTGGTGATGATGGCCTTCATGGTCTCAAGCAGCCGGGTCATTCCCACCCCGACCAGGTCTTCCAACTTGCGAATCCGGACGTTGATATAGGCGGTCGAAAGGACCAAGGGAATGGCGATCGACAGCCCGCAGGCCGTCGTGATTAGCGCGAAGCTGATGTCCTTGGCCAGGGTGGAGGGATCGATGTTGGATCCGCCGCCGGCCAAGGTGGCGAACGCGCCCATCATGCCCATGACGGTTCCGAGCAGTCCGACCATCGGTGCCGACTTGATGACCGTGTTGACCCAACTCAAGCGGTATTCGAGGTCGGCCAACACGTCGCGTTGGAACCGGTCGGTGATGATCGTGCGGATCTTTCGATAGCCCATGTCGCGATTGGTGACGGCCAGCAGGCCCAACTGGGCCATGGCCCGGTCGTCCTGGTCGCACATTTCGGTGGCCGCCTTGAAATCGCCCGAAATGAGGTTTTCGTCCAGCCTGTCGAGGAATTCTTCTTGTTCTTCCTCGCTGCTGAATCGTGTTTGGCCGACGCGCCGCCAGACGACGATGACGCAAAAGGCGCCCCAAAGGGCCAACAACGCGAGCGCGATGTAAATGACGTTGCCGAGAAGTGCGAATACGGATGACATGGTTCGTGTTACTCTGGGACTGCGTTTTTCCGGGGGTCGTGTTACTTCGGAATCAATGGGATGGACGACGGGGACTAGGTCTTAGTTCGGACGGTAGGTCTGCCGCATGACGTAGAACTTGTAGCCCGATCCCTCCGACATAATGCCGAAAACGGTGGTCTGCGGGTTCTTTCCGCTCGCGTGTTGTGCTTCCATGACGACGAGCTGCCGATACAACTCGTCGGGGAGGATCTTGTGGATTCCGCCGGTGCCGGCGTCGATGTTGGCCCGTTGCAGCAGTCGGCGGTCGGCCGCCTCGAGGCTGCCCTGCCGCCAGGTGAAACGGTACCGATTCTTGAGCTCGTCGCGCGAGACGAGCCGCGTTTCGGGAGGAATCTGCGAGAGTTTCGAGATAAGCAGGGATTTGTTGCCGGGGCGCAGGACGGCCAATTCGATTTTGAAGTGGTCGAGCTGCCGCGTGTAGGTCTCGAGCGTCTCGCCTTCCTGGAAGCGGAGTTGCCAGCCTCGCACGGGTCCCTGGCGTCCGCGTCCCGTGCCGCCGCCGCCTTCGCCGGTTCCCTCGCCCGACACGCCTCGTTCGAGCAGGGCGCTGCGCGTGGCCATCGCATCGGCGACCGCCTCGATGACTTCATCGATTTCTTCTTCCTCGAGGTCGGTTTCCAGCGGAGGCGGAGGCTCGATGTCGTTGCCCGGCCCGATCGGAGGCTCCTCCTGGTCGCCCGCCGGCTCGATCAGGACCTGGACCGCCTTATCGGTGCCGAAGATTTGGCTGGTCAGGAAGATGACCAGCATGATCGTCACCATCACGCCCAGCAGAATCAGCAGCGAAATGAGCAAGCTCGAAACACGGTCGTAACGCGACACGGTCAGCCGATAGAGCTGCTTCGCCGGCTTGGTCGATCCCACGGGGGGAGATGTCGGGCTGGTCGTGCTCATGGCGTACTCGTGGAAGATGGCTCGGGAAGACTCGTTTCATGCCGTCGGATCGGACCACCGACCGGCGAGATCAGGGGTGAGAACACGATGCGGTGGGCTGTTGGTCGGCGGACGCTCCGCGGGGTCAAAACTCGGTATCGGGACAAATTGACAAATACCACGCCCTCCATTGCTCGATGGCGCGGCGGCGGTCGTCGGGCGAGGGATCGTCGGGCATGCCGAACCCGTTGATCCGACGCGTGATCCGCCGCAGGCCGTCGCGCGCGGTCAAAGCCACTTCGAGATCCCGATCGTCCAACGCCAGAATCAGCGCGGGCACGTTGTCCATGTTGCCGCTGGCGATGAACACCTTCACCGCCTTGAGACGCTCGGCGGGCGAAGGATCGGACAGCTTCTTGGCGTATTCGGACAGAAGCAGTTTCTCGCGCGGCGTCCCCTTGAGTTCCTCGAAACGGTCGGCGACGCTCGCCCAATCCTCGCGGTCCAGCGCGCCGATCAGCGATGTTCCGCGTCCGGTGAGCGTCTGTTTTCGCACGCGGCCGTCCGGGCCGATGAACTCCTTGCCTTCCTCGGGCAGGCCCATTCCGCCGAGCATCGTCCCGTCGCCAAAACCGCGCGCCTTGCGGATGCTTCTCTGGGTCGAACGGAGCAGAAAGAGCGTGGCGAAGGCCGTGTTGACCACGACGTCGCACTGGCCGACGCTATCCCAACTTCCGTCCTTGGCTTGGGCCTTCTTCAAAAAATCGACGCCGTCGTTGTACCATTTGGGCCCCTCGACCTTGTCCGGATCGCGATGCCCTTTTCCCTCGGCCAACTCGCGAAAACTGCCGTAACGCTCCAGACCGTACAGGTAATAGAGAACGTCTCGCTGAACGTCGATCTTGTAGTTCTTCGCGATCCAGCCGTCGCCGCGGCCTTGCGCGGCGCGGATGAGCCCCTGGTTGACGCTCGTGTTCACCTGTGGCTTGGGGCCTTCCTCCGGCTCGCGTTGCTTGACCTCCTTCAGCGCCTCCGACGGTCCCTCGTCGTCCGCTTCCTTGACGGCGGGCGTCATGCCGAAGAAATCGGCGCAGATGTACGTGCTTCCCAGCCCGGCCACGGCCATCGAATGGCGGACTTCTTCCTGCTTGATCGGCTGGAAGTTGCTCGACGGCTCGCCCTGATAACCCCACGCGCCCGATGGATCCTGGGTCTTGAGCAACCAGGTCGCGACCTTGTCGACCATTGCCTGGGGGATGGAGAAACCGGCCTGCTTGGCTTCCCAGCTTCCGAGCACGCCGTATTGCGTCATCGACGTATCGCCCGACTTCCGATCCGGATAGCCCCAACCGCCGTGCGGCTTCTGCTTCTTCTGAAGCGACTCGATCAGCGTTTGGATTTCTTTCTCGTAACGATTCGGATCGTAGTTCGTCAGAAAGATGAGACAAAGCCCCGTGCTGTACATGTCGAGGCTGCCGACGTTCTCGCGGACGCTCTTGGCAATGTTTTCGGCGGCTTCTTGGATCTTGGGATCGCCCGACGTGTCCTCGTTTTTGAACAGGGCCAACCCAATCAGGGCCCAACCGCCCGGCTTTTCATGCTTGGCATTGCTTAGATACGAAGTCGCCGATTTGAGCATGGCGACGACTTCGGGACTCTTCGTCGTATAAGCGAACGAGGGCGCTGCAAAAACGAAGAGAAAACCCCACGCAATAAGGATGCGCGCCGGACAAAAAGCCGGATGGTGCAATATTTTCCTCTCCATCAAACTACCTCGAGAGCATGAGTGTTCCGGGCTCAATGCAGCAAGAAATGGCAGCCGAGGTCCACGAAAATCATCTTACCGGGGGGAGTGCCGTGGACCCCAAGTACAACGTGAGAATAAACTCCCGGCACGGCCGTGTCAAGCAATTACAACCAATGGCTAGTTTGGTATCCACCCGCTGGAAAACTGCGTGTCCTCAATTCACGGTTCCGATTCGTGGCCGCGCGACGACCGGCAACGTCAACCGCGTGCCGCTCGGGCTTGAGACGATCGAAACAACCCGATACGATTGGGGCTGATCGAGACCGCTCGCCACCAAGGCCAGAAGAACATGAAGCTCATTATTGCGATCATTCAGCCGGACCGGCTCGAAGCCGTCAAGGCCGCGTTGGCCGAGGTCGAGGTTTTTCGCCTGACGGTCATGGACGTGCAGGGATTCGGCCGCCAACGCGGACACGCCGAAATGTACCGCGGCCACGAATTCAGCGTCAACCTCATCCGCAAGGTCCAGTTGACCATCGCCGTCAACGACGCCTTCCTGCAACCGACGGTCGACGCCATCATCAAGGGCGGCCGAACGGGGGCGGACGGCGAAATCGGCGACGGCAAAATCATGATCCTGCCGCTCGAAGAGTGCATCCGCATCCGCACGGGCGAACGGGGCGGCGAGGCGATCTGATGCGGCTCGCGCCGGCTCACTCAAACGCTTCGTTGACCGGCTGCCCGTCGCTCTTCTGAAACAGGTGCAGCAGAAGAGTCGGTTTCAAGCCTCCGCGGAAGAAAGAGACGCTTGCGTCGCCGAGTGCCGCCATGAACGCTCCGTTCGGTCCAATCTCGAGCCCTCGGGCTGGGTCCTTCGGATCGAACGCATAGTCGTCGGGCGCGGTCCACGGCACGGCCCACTCGGGCTTGACCTCGACGACCATGATCGTGTTGGTCGTGCCGTCGGTCATGTCGCGAATTGACACGGGCACTTTCTGTCCGGCGACCGTGTCCTCGCCCGCCGGCGCCAAGTACGTCGTGTGACCCGGCTTGATACCTCGCCGGCCGCTGCGGTAGATCGCCGGCATCTTCTCGATGAGCTTCCTATTGTGCGGGCTGTCCCACGGTTCGTCGAGACGGAACTCTTTGTAGAGCTGATACTGGTCCAGTTGCGGCAGAATATGGACCCGCCAACTTAGCCCGCTTTTGCCGTCTTTGTCACGGTCTCTTTCGCCCGGCGGAAACGACCTATGGCGGTCGTGGTAGTTGTGCATGCCCAGCATGATCTGCTTGAACTGGTCGATTCGCGTGCGATGGCCGATCGCATCGTGGGTCGCCGCGACCGTGCGGGCGACTAGGCGAAGACCGGCCTCGGTCGCGCCCGGCTCGCCCAAGCGAAGCCGCAGCCGGTCGCCTTCGACCTGGGCCTTCATCAGCGGCGCCAGCGTCGCGTGGGCTTTGATAATCTCGGGGCGAATGTGTTCGCCGACGCCGGGCAGTTCGTTGCACGCGCTGCGCAGCATCGTCGGCAGATACTCGGCCAACCGCCCGACCGCCTCGGCCGATCGCGACTGAACGATCAGTTCGCCGTCGAGCCGCGCCGGATCGATCCCGACGGCCGCCCAAACCAGCCCGTCGGTCAGCACGTCGCTCGGGCCGCCGCCCAAGTGGCGAGGCAGCGTCGGCATCAACTCACGCATCGTGCGGCGCACGTACTCGGGCGGCAAGAGCAGAATCTGAATGGGCCAGTCTTTCACCACCTCGAACGCGGCGGCCAGTTCGGGACGTTCGACCGGCACGATCCGCGTCACCGCGGCCTTGACGTCCGTCGAACCGTCGGGTGTCGTCACGATGAGCCCGGCGTGTTCGGCCGCCCGCGCCAATGCGTTGAACCGGCCGCCCAGCCGCGCCCCGTACTCCAACGGCCCGCTGGTTTGCAACTCGTCGCACAGCCGCGACAGTGCTTCGGAATCGAGCCGCGGCGATTGCCTCGCGCAAAGGTAGAACCATCGGTCCTTCGCCGACCGGGGAATCGACAAGGTGGCATAGACCGGCTCGCCGCCGGTCGCCGCGCGGAACGACTCGATCCATCGGACCGCGTCGGATATTTGTTCGGCCAGGTCGTCGCTCGTCTCGGCCAGTTTCGCCAACTCGGGCAACGCCAGTTTCGCCGTATCAATCTTGACCACGACGATCGTCGCCTCGTCGACAAGCGGCCCGAGTGTCGCGGCATCGTTGACGGCCGGCGCGTCGGCCGACGACGCACGACCCGCGCCGGCCAGCACCACGGCGACAAGAGCGATGACCGAGAAAACGCGGATTCTGTTTCGATGATTATTCCATGTTCGTTTCATGACGATATCCTCTCTTTCGTACGTGTAATCGAAATCGGCACATCAACAATCGGCACTCAGTCGCCTTTCGTTCCGATAGTCGCCTTTCGCTCCGCGAAAGTAGCGTCAG
>DOEZ01000344.1 GCA_003532715.1 Planctomycetaceae bacterium | reverse complement strand
GGCAGCCGATCGCCTGCCGCATCCACCTTCGCGAGGTAAACAAACGGCCGCACAAGGTTCCCGGCCTCCCCTTCTGGCACGACCACTTCGTCTTCGACGGCGAAGTCGCCCTAAAACTCCGCCCGGGCAGCTACGTGTTCATCATCGAACGCGGGCTCGAATACCTGCACCAGACCGGCCATTTCCAGATCGAGCCGTTCGCCGACGACAGCAAAGTGGTCGAGTTGACCCGCTTCTGCGACATGACCGAACACGGCTGGTGGTCGGGCGACCTCGACGTACGGCGTCGCGTCCGCGACATCGAACTGCTGATGGAGGCCGACGACCTGCACGTGGCGGTGCTCGAAGGCGGCTCGAACCGCAAAGGCCCGGTACGGCTCGAAAGCGACGCGGCCAAGTCGATCGTGGCGTTCGGCAAAAACCGGTTCTACGCGACCAACGGCGCGGTCCACGTCTGGCCCGGCGCGACGGCGGCGTATTTTAACAACGCCGAGCCGTTGTCGCTCGCCGCGCCGACCGACTTGGCGTCTTCGCCTCTCGCGTCACTCGAAGCGGTCCGTCGGCAGCCGCTCGGCTGGGTCGATCTGACGCGCGCCTCTTGGTGGGACCTGCCCATGCTGGTCGCCCACGGCCGAGTTGATTCGATCCGGATCGCCAACGAGCAACTGTGCCGCGACGAAGTCCTGCGCGATCCGCCCGAGGCGCGGCCGCGCGACGCCAAGCTCTTCCCCGGCCCGCGCGGCACGGCCGAGTGGCCCCAGGAGGTCTACTTCCGGTTGCTCGAATGTGGGCTGCGGATTCCGCCGTCGGCCGGCAGCGGCAGCGGCGCGAGTCCCAACCCGGTCGGCTATAACCGCACGTACGTCCACGTCGAAGGGCCGTTGACCTACGAAAAATGGTTCGAGGCGTTTCGCGCGGGGCGCGTGACGATCACCAACGGCCCGCTGCTGCGGACCGACGTCTACGGCGAAGTACCGGGGCACGTCTTTCAGGCGGCCGAGGGCGAGAAGGTCCAATTCGAGATCGGCCTGACCCTCTCGACGCGCGAGCCGATCAGCTACCTCGAAATCATCAAGGACGGCCAGGTGTATCAGACCGTACCGCTGGCCGAGTACGTCGCCAAGGAAGGCCGCATTCCGCCCGTCGAATTCGACCGAAGCGGCTGGTTTCTCGTCCGCGCCGTGACCGACCTGCCGAAGAACTACCGGTTCGCCATGTCGGCCCCCTATTACGTCGAAGTCGGCGGGCAACCTCGCATCAGCAAACAGGCGGCCCAATTCTTCGTCGATTGGGTCTACGAGCGAGCCCGACAGTTGACCAAGATCGAAGACCCCGAAACCCGCAAGACGCTTCTCGAAGACCACCGCAAAGCGCGCGACTATTGGGAAGATATTTTGAAGCGAGCCAACGCACCTTGACTCTTGGGTGGATGGCATGACCGTTCTAGCCGGCGCGTCTGAATGAACCGCCGAGACGCGGAGACGCCGAGAGGTTGGACACGGGGTGGCAGAGTGGACGCAGGGTGGCATCGCAGGGGGTGGCGAGTATGCAGGGTGGCATGGACGGCTTGCCCGACGCTCCGTCCCGAAGGGACGATTGACAATAGCCCAGCGATTCATCGCTGGGTCGTCCTTCCCACCTCCTCCGCGTCTCGGCGCCTCGGCGGTGAGTCGTCCCGTCCAGCGAGCCTGCCCGGCGGGCCGGTTCGCCCCCTGTAACGGCCCGCGACGGCCCGGTATAATGGCCGCATGAATACGAAACAACATCCCGACCCGGCCGTGCCCGGCTGGCGCGAGCTTTACCCGTTCGAGTCGCACTACGTCGACGTGGGCGGCCACCGCATGCACTACCTCGACGAGGGCGAGGGGCCGGTGGTGCTCATGGTCCACGGCAATCCCACGTGGTCGTTCTATTTTCGCGACCTGGTGATTGCCCTGCGCGATCGCTTCCGCGTGATCGTGCCCGACCATATCGGCATGGGCCTGTCCGACAAGCCCGGGCTCGACGAGTACTCATTTCGTCTCGCCCGGCGGAGCGACGATCTGCGCGGGCTGATCGAGCAACTCGACCTGCGCGACATCCGGCTGGTCGCGCACGACTGGGGCGGCGCGATCGCCATGGGGACGGCTGTCGACGCGCCCGACCGGTTCAGCCGCTTCTGTCTGATGAACACGGCCGCGTTTCGCTCGGACCGCATCCCCCGCAAGATCAACGTCTGTCGCATTCCCATCTTCGGGCGAGTGGCCGTTCAGGGCTTGAACCTGTTCATCCACGCGGCGAACCGGCTGACCGTCGTCCGGCGCGAGCGAATGACCCGGCAGGTCCGCGAGGGCTACCTGGCCCCGTACGACACGTGGGCCCACCGGTTGGCCCTGATTCAGTTTGTGCTGGATATACCGATGAAGCCCAGCCACCCAACGTATGCTACACTTGAGAAGATCGAGCGAGGATTGCCGCAGTTCGCCGCCGCGCCGATGTGCCTGATTTGGGGCATGCGCGACTGGTGTTTCGATGAACACTTTCTCGGGCGATTTCTCGACTACTTCCCGAACGCCGACACGCATCGATTCGAAGACGCCGGGCATTACGTCGTCGAGGACGCCCACGAACGAATCGTGCCGATTCTCGAACGGTTTTTGGCGGGATGAGCTTGGACGTTTTGGAAAAAGGGGAAAAGGGGGAAATGGAAAAGGCATCGACCATCGCCGCTTCTGGCGCGTGCGATGTTAACACGGTTTTTTGATCTTTTCCATTCTTCCGGCACTCCGCTTCCGACGACAGAGAATACACGCAAGGGGAACGCTCCGATGGAAACTTTCGGCGTCCGTATTACGAAGGACGATCTGGTCTTCAGCGCGGCCCACTTCATCACACTCGACGCGAAACAGTGCGAGCGGTTGCACGGGCATAACTACCGGGTGACGGCGACGGTCGAAGGGGCGTTGAACGAACACCGCTACTTCGTCGATTTCGTTCTGTTGCACCGGGTGCTCCGGGAGATCATCGAACCGCTCGACCACCGCGTGCTCGTGCCGACCGAACACCCGATGCTGCGGATTTTCGAGTCGGACAAACAGGTCGAAGTCGTATGGAACCAGCGCCGCTGGGTCTTCCCGCGTTTCGACTGCGCGTTGGTTCCGATGAGCAATACGACGGCCGAGATGTTGGCCCGGCACGTCGGCCTGAAACTGCTCGAAGCGTTGCGAACCGAGACGAAAGCCGACCCGCGACTCATCCGCATCGAACTCGACGAAGCCGACAACCAATCGGCCTTCTACGAGTGGCGAGCCGATTCGTAGAAACCGTACGGCGGGTCAAACCCGTAGGGTGGGTCGAGCTCCGCGAGCCCCACCAACGTGGCTCGATTCTGGTGGGGCTCGTGGAGCTCGACCCACCCTACAGTTCGACCCACCCACCTACAGTTCGACCCACCTACAGTTGTTTCCGCAACAGAAACT
>DOEZ01000012.1:364-3203 GCA_003532715.1 Planctomycetaceae bacterium | reverse complement strand
ACTGCCGGATTGCACGCCCGGAATCCTGATGGAGAACATCGCAACACGGCTGCGCGGTTATGAACTCGATCCTTTTGGCGCGTGGCTGTCACAAGTGGCCGTGGACGCGGTATTGCTTCCGCTTGCGCGCAAGGCCAAAAGGTCGCTTCCCGCCGTGGTTACGATCTGCGACAGCCTGAAGCAGCCCGCGCCACGCGAAGGGTTTGATCTGGTCATCGGAAATCCGCCATATGGCCGAGTTCGTCTTGATGTTGCCACGCGCGATTGTTTCCGACGAAGCTTGTTCGGGCATGCCAACCTTTACGGCCTGTTCACGGATATGGCCCTGGGTTGCGCGAAAACCGACGGCGTTATCGCGTACGTAACGCCAACCGGTTTCCTGGCCGGTGAGTATTTCAAAAATTTGCGCGCGCTGCTTGGGCGAGAGGCGCCGCCGATCGATATCGATTTCGTCGCTCTGCGAAAGGGCGTTTTTGCGGGCGTTCTCCAGGAGACGTTGTTGGCGACTTACCGGCGCGGCGAAACTTCCAAGCCGGTTTCCGTTCACGAGATAACCCCGGTAAACGGGCGCGGATTGAAGATCGAAACCATCGGCAAGTTCCGGTTGCCAAAGGACCTTTCGACGCCTTGGGTGCTCCCGCGGAGCAGGTCTCAAGGCAAGCTTGTCGAAACCCTTTTGGAAATGACGCCACGCCTTGCGGATTGGGGCTATGGCGTCAGCACCGGTCCTCTGGTGTGGAACCGCCATAAAACCCAGCTTTCGGATGAGCCGGGCGCAGATCGGTATCCATTGGTGTGGGCTGAAGCCGTGGCTTCCGATGGTCGATTTATTTGGCGTGCCGAGAAGAAGAACCACGCCCTGTATTTTCAGGTGGGGCCGCGTGATAATTGGCTGGTTATCAGGGCACCATGCGTCCTGCTCCAGCGAACCACGGCCAAAGAGCAACAGCGCCGTCTTATCGCGGCGGCGCTGCCGGCGGATTTCCTTCGTGATCACGGTGCCGTCGTCATCGAAAATCATCTGAATATGCTTCGGCCATTGTCGGGCAAGCCGGCCGTTTCTTCGGACGTTTTGGCGGCTTTTTTGAATAGCACCGCCGCGGATCGCGCGTTTCGCTGCGTGAGCGGGAGCGTCGCCGTATCCGCCTATGAACTTGAATCGCTGCCCCTGCCGGAGCCCGGAGAACTCGGTGAATTGAGCCGATTGGTCGGGACGCGGGCCAACGGCGAAAAGATCGATGCCGCGTGCGCACGTCTCTATGGGGGGGCCGCATAGATTGCCGCCCCTTCCACCTTTCGTGACGCGGGAGCTCGTTGCCGGACGCCTGCCGCTGATCTTTCCGAAGGGTACGCCCAATCGGCAATATTGCATTCGCGAACTGGCGGCAAGCACGGTGTTCACCATGCTCTACATCGGAGCGGTCGAGGGCGCGGGACGTTACCTCGGGCCGGTCCATGTTTACCGGATGACTACGGAGCGGGCCTCGCTGTCATCTGCGGCCGACCGCGAAGCCTATGCGGTCGATGTCCTCAAGAAGGGTTTTCAGGCGCGCGGGACACGCTGGTATGCGGATAACACCCGGGAGCCGATCCGCGACGAGACGTTGAGGGATGGCCTGGTCGCTATTATTCAACGGCAGGACCTGCCGACCACGTCGGGACATCCGCGCTACGCTCTCAAAGCGGATTTCGCGGCGTTGTTCGACCCCGCCCTGGGCGTTGCCGAACTTGAAAAAGCGATCGCTTCCTTCCAGGCCAAGCATCTTAGCAAGAGTGCTCTCGCGCGCGTCTCGATCATGCTTGCGGGGGCGGCCAGCGCCGGGGCCGGCGTTTTGGTCGCCTTCCCGAACGGAGAGACACGCCAACTTGCGCCCGGCCCGAGTTCCATCATTGCGAAAGCTGTCATCGAGGTTTTTTCCCGGCGTTTCTTGGAAAAGCCGGCGGTGCTCTGGCTGAGCGAGAGCGGAAACAAGGTCGTCGCGCGCGACGATAAACTGGCGGCGGCAATCGGCCTCAAGATCGAGGCTGACAAGAACCTGCCGGATCTTATTCTTGCCGATCTGGGGCCGGCCGAACCCCTCATCATCTTTGTCGAGGTGGTGGCGACCGACGGGGCGATCACGCAGCGCCGGCAAACGGCGTTGTCCGCTGTCACTGACGAAGCTGGCTTCAAATGTTCCCAGGTGGTGTTTGTCACCGCCTATCAAGACCGTGATTCCGCTGGATTCAAGAAAACCGTTTCCAGCCTGGCGTGGCGCTCGTTCGCCTGGTTCGCATCGGAACCGGACTGCATCGTCATGTTGCGTGGTGGGGGGAAAAGTCCGGCCCGCCTTGCGGAGTTGATAAAGGGCTAAAGGAAGCATCCAGCGGCGCTTTCTCACCCCGCCGCCAGGAACCGCTCCAGGGCGGCGCCGACGGCGCCGGCGTCGCGCGGGGAGAGGGTTCCGACCCGTTTGACGATCAGGGCGGTGTCCAGGGTGAACAGCTTGAGGCGGACCCGGCAGGCGGTGGCGAGGCCGGCCTTCCGCCACTCCTCGATGGGGACGTCGCTCGGCCAGCCGCCGCCGGTCGTGGTGATCATCGCCAGCACGAGCTGGGCGTGCCGGGTGTTGAACTCGCGGGTGGAGACCACCAGCGCCGGGCGCCGCTTGGTGGTGTCGCGGTCGGTGAAGGGAAACGGTACCACCACGATGTCGAACGGTTCACAGGTCACGCAGGGCGGGCGCGCATCGCGCATCGGCGGATGGGGGCTGGAGACGGGCGGACGGACTGCCCATATCCTTTTGAGCACCGGAAAAAGGAAAAGGAGCGAACCCGTGCGGAGCGCGCCGAAAGCGGC
>DOEZ01000012.1:0-328 GCA_003532715.1 Planctomycetaceae bacterium | reverse complement strand
GCGCGGACGGGCAGTTGACCCCCCGCACGCGCGAAGCCGTCCGCGCCTTCCAGCGGGACTGCGGCCTGCCGGTCAATTCCTCGGCCGTCGCCGCGACCGCCGACAGGCTGAACCGGCCCGCAAGCTGCCCCAGCGCCGGTTCGAAATAGCCGCCTAGGCCGTGGACCTATTACGCCGTCATTCCGGACACGACTTTCCTCCAAATCTTTGATTTGGCAAGGAAAGTCCGTGATCCGGAATCCAGGGGCCATGGGACGACGCATGATCTTCCTGGATTCCGGATCGCAAGGCTCGCAGCCCGGCGCCCGAGTTGACGCTTCGCGTCCCC
>DOEZ01000039.1 GCA_003532715.1 Planctomycetaceae bacterium | reverse complement strand
GAAAGGCTGCAACTAAGTAGCCCAGAGCAACGCCCTGGGGACCGCACCCATCCAATCCAACGTCCACCCTGAAAGGGCCGAACAGGTTCGGTCTTGCCCTTTCAGGGCGATCGCGTCCTTCTTGGCGATCAACCACCAGGGCGTTGCCCTGGGCTATGAAGTAATGGCCCTTCGGGCCAGAGTTGCGAAGGGGTAATGGTGCCGCCAACGCTCGAAGAACGACCTCTTCCGCGGCAAGCAGTGGCACACCGGGCTCAAGGTCATTACCTCGCGAACGATCCCGGCAAACCAAGTTCTCCAAAAACACCTCCGCGTCTCAGCGTCTCGGCGGTGAAAAGAACGTCTCCCCTCTTCAGCGTCTCGGCGGCAAAAAACCCGACCCCATCACCCGCTGCTCGGCTCGCTCGGCCTCGCGTTCCGCGCCGCCAATCGGGCCTGCACCTGCTCCAGCCACTCCTTGTTCGGCACGCCGTAGGGGCGGAATTTCTCGGACTGGCCCAAGCCCTCGTCATAGTAGATGGCCCGGTGGGCGCCGAGCCGGGCGGCGTCGGCCGAGTCGATCAGGCTGCTCGAATCGCTCGCGCTCATCTGGAACGCCACGCGCATCTCGAGATCGTGAACCGTCTGCCGTTCGAGCCAGCGGCCCAGCGTGTTGCTCGTGTCGCACCAAATCAGCGTGTGGACGCCGAAGCCCGGGCCTTCGCGGAGAATCTGCGTGAGTTGGGCCGACGGCTTGGGCGCTTCGTCGTCGTCGCGCGACGAGAACCGAAACGAGTCTTCCTCGCGGCGAAGGTCGCGGAACCGGCCCAGATCGTACACGACCAGATAGATCGGCGGCGCGTCGTCGATGCCTTGCGACTGCCGCCGCGACAACTCGGCCGCGACGACCCCGAGGGCCGCGGCCGTCTCGCGCGGTTCGCTCACCTCGACCCGATGTGGAAGCGTTTTGGCGAATCGCCGCCAGAAACCAGCCTCCGGCGCCTCGGGCCGCGTCCCGTCGAGAATGTGGAACGTCGCCGGGGCGTCGCCGACTCCACCGTCGCCGTCGCCAACCGCCAGCGGCGTCTGCGCGGCGAGGCTAACAATCGCGTTGGTCAGAATTCCCAGGGCCGATTCGTCGTCGTGCCCGACCAACAGCAAGTTACTTCCGCCTTGCCTCCGGAAGGCAACCGACGTCGGTTCCTTGATCGCCACGGCCGCGCCGAGCCACGCGCGGACCGGCTGGCCCGGCGAAGGGCACTCGGCCGCCGCCAACACGCCGTCCAAGAGCCGATTGTACCGCGGATCGGCTGCCGCATTCCCCTCGAAGACGATCGGCGGCGCGCCGTGCCACTCGCGGCCGGCGGCCCACTCGGCCAACCGCGCGAGATAGTGCGACCGATCGTGGTCGGGCAGCCACACGACCTGGAACGGATGGTTGCCCTCGAACAGCCCGTTGGCGTCGTTGTAGATCGCCTCGCCCGGCCGCGTCAAAAGCCGCGCGGCCGTGTTCTCTTCACTCAGAATCAGGTGGGCGTCCGATTCGCTGCATTGCAGGGCGATCCGCACGGCCATCTGGCCGATCGTGGCCCGGGGGAGCGAGTAGGCCCCGGCCAGCGTCTGGGAGCCGAGCAGAACGTGCATGCCGAACGCGCGGCCCTGACGAACGAGCCGATCGAGCAGCAGCGCCGCGTTCTGTGCGATCCGGTCGTCCTCGACGAACAGTTCCTGGAACTCGTCGATCACCAACACCACGCGCGGCATCGTTTCGTCGGGCCGCACGCGCCGCCAACCGGCCATGTCCTGGACGCCCGCCTGGCGGAACCGGTCGCCCCGGTCCTTGAGCACGGCGTCGAGCCGTTCGAGCACGCTCAGTCCGAACTCGCGCTCGCTTTCGACCGCGATGACTCGGGCGTGCGGCAGGCTGTAATCGGCATAGGGCTTGAATTCGACCCCCTTCTTGAAGTCGACCAGGTAGAGCTCAACCTGGTCGGGCCCGTACCACAACGCCACGTTCGTGATGATCGCGTGCAACAGGTTCGACTTGCCCGAGCCCGTCTTGCCGGCCACCAGAACATGCTGCGACGTGCCGCGTCCCAAATTGAGGTGTTGCAGCTTCATCGCGCCCGCCCGGCCCAACGGAACGTCGAGCTCGCGAGCCGAGTCGCCCTTCCACCAATTGTCCTGCTCGGGCACGACGAAGTCGAACGGCACCTCGACCCGATCGACCTCGCGAATTCGCTCGCCCACCGCGCGGACCAAGTCGGTGAACGGCTTGGGGGCGGGCGGCGCGTCGAGTTCGAGTGGCAACGTCGAGAGCTGGGCGTCTTTCCAGACGAAACGGCCCTCGCGCCAGTCCAACTGGGCCATCTGCGACTGCAGATCGGACAGGTTGAACCCGTGGGGCAACGGCATGCGCGAGTCGACGCTCAACAACACGTACACGCCGCACCGCGCTCCGCTGGCGACGATACTCACCAGCCGCCGCGCGGCCGATTCGGTGAAATTGGTCGGAAAACCGGCCACGACCAGCACGCGGTAGGGCTCGGCCATTTCGCCGGCCGACGCATTGTACTGCTGGATCGTCTCGAACTCGTTGCGAAGATAGACCTGGATCACGTTCTCCATGTGCTCGGTCAGGTTCACCAACTGCTGTTCGATATGCACGGTCTCCGTCCATATCCGACTGGTGATGATCTGGTCGTCGAAGTCGGCCAGATGCATGAACGCCGAGAAGCTTTCGCCCAGCCCGACCGGGTCGATCACCGTATAACGGACCTTGCCCGGGCGGACGCCGGTCAACAGGTGGAGCATGATCGCCTGAATGGCCCGAGTCGCCGCGCCGCGTCCCTCGTCGGCGGCGGTCAGCAGAAGCGAACGGTCGGGGAAGGGCAGCAGGGCCGGCAGAACGAAGGCCGTCCGTTCGGGCCGCAGCCGCTGGTCGGTCGGGATTCCGCCTTCCATCTGGGCCAGATCGACGGCGACGCGTCCGAAGGGGACGGCTCGCGGCGCCTCGCCGGCCGGTTCCCATTCGGTCAGCTCGCGGGCGTTCCAGTCGAAAAAGAGCCGATCGCGAGTTTGGGCCAGTTGGTCGGTTTCCTGGACGAACCGTGTCATGCCTTCTTGCCACTGCCGGGCCATTTCGTCCCAGGCTTCGCGGTGTCG
>DOEZ01000246.1 GCA_003532715.1 Planctomycetaceae bacterium | reverse complement strand
CCGCTGACGTTCGTGCCCGCGACGAGTTCGTACAATACGCTGAATCTCACGGTTAGCGCATCCTATTCGTTGTTCAGTGACAGCGACACGAAGTCGACGACCGTTCAAAGCGGCAGCACCGCTCAGCTCAAACTCGACTATACCTTCGACGACGTGACGCGAGTGGTTACATCGGTGAATTCGATCGAATTCGTCGGCGGCAACTTCACCCTGTCCGATGTCGAATTCAACCTGAGTTTTCTATTTGGGGCCGTCACGGAGAAGATCAAGGGAATCGGCATCGGCGGCACTTTCGACACACCGAGTCCGCCGGGGTCCATCACCGGCGGCACCGCCGCGACCTTCCCGACCGAGCAGCACGATGTGGTTCTGAACCAGGGAAGGCTCGAGATGTCGGGGTACGTCGCGCAAACGATCTACCTGTCGAGCAATTCGATCGCGACGACCACGACGGGAACGGGTCAGATTAACACATCCGCGCCTTCAATTGTCGGCGGCACGGCCACCTACAACGTCGAGATGATCTTGCCGGTCAATTTCAATGAGCCGGTTGACACGGGCGATCCGAATCTGGTTGCCACGGTCAAGGGCGTTGGCACGTTCAAGGCTGTCGGAAGTTTCGTGATCGAGCCTCCGCCGAATTATCCGCCGGTGGCCGTGAATGATCCCGCGTCGCAATATGCTTCGAACTATCGCTGCAACGAAGACGCATTTATCTCGGTTCCCGCGGCGATGGGCGTGCTGTTCAACGACACCGACGCGAACGGCGACCCTCTGACGGCTTTCAAGATGACCAATCCGGCGAACGGCACGGTGGAACTGTCGCCCGACGGTTCGTTCATGTATACGCCGAACGCCGACTGGTTCGGCGCCGACACGTTCAAGTACAAGGCGTTTGACGGCGAACTATGGTCGAACGAGGCGACGGTGAGCCTTGACGTTATTTCGGTCAACGACCCGCCCGTGGCGGTGGACGACTACTACGAGACACCCCAGGACACGGTTCTTCAAATGGCGGCTTTCGCGGGCGTCCTCAAGAACGACGATGACCCGGACAATCTCGACCATACGACGGTCAATGACCAGACTCTGACGGCGTCAATCCTGACGGGTGTTTCTCACGGGTTGCTGACTCTCTATTCGCCGGGCTGGTTCAAGTACACTCCCACGCCCGGTTTTTCAGGCATGGACTGCTTCACGTATCGGGCGTATGACGGTATCGCTTATTCGGATTCGGCCACCGTGCTGATTAACGTCATCGGGACCACAAAAGTTCCGGGCGACGCGGACGGCGACGGTTACGTGAATGACGTGGACGCCAAGATTCTGGCGGACCACTGGGGCGACACGGGCGCGACATGGGCCATGGGCGATTTCGACAAGGACGGCGTGATCGGGCCCAGGGATGCCTCGATTCTGGCGGCAAACTGGGGTTACGGCCCTGGCCCTGGAAGCGAAGCCGGCGCGACGGCCGTGCCCGAGCCCGGTATGCTGACGCTGCTGGCAACGGCACTATTCGGATGGGTCGCGCGACGACGTCGCTAGCCCAGACTCCGGATAACGACCGGGGAGATCCTCGGCGTACCATCGTTCGATGAGGCCGCTTAGTTGTTCGGGCCGATGCATTTCGATGAACGCGCGACGGACCTCCTCGCTGTGCGGATGAAGCGCGGCATACCGAATGCCGAATTTGCGCATCAGCCGTCCGCACCGCCACGAGCCATAGATCTCCTCGGCCATGCGGTAGTGTTCGAGGATCGCGCCGCGCTGCTCGAACAATGACGGGGGCGGCGGCAGCGGATTGCCCTCGAAAATCGCCCGGGCCTGGGCGAAAATCCACGGATTGCCGATCGCGCCGCGAGCAACCGTCACGCCGTCGACGCCCGTTTGACGCATCATGTCCAAACAGGCCTGGGCCGTGAACAGATCGCCGCTGCCAAGCACGGTCCGGTTGCCGGCTCGCCGCTTCACCTCGCCAAGGAAGTCCCACGACGCCTTGCCCCGATAGCGTTGTTCGACGGTTCGCCCGTGGACCGTAACGGCCGCCGCGCCCAAGGCAAAAGCCCCGTCGAAAATCGCGAAGAAACGTTTGAGACTCTCGGGGCTATCGTCGATGCCGCGCCGAAGCTTGACCGTCAAGGGAACCGCCGGCGGCAGGGCATTGCGCAGCCGCGCGACGATGTCCAAGGCCGCGCCGGGCTGTCCCAACAGGTAGCCGCCGCGCTGACGCCCGAGTACCTTGCGAACCGGGCAGGCGAAATTCAGGTCGATCGCGTCGAAGCCCAGTTCGACGAGCACGCGAGCCGCCGCGACGAACTCCGCCGGATCGTTGCCCATCAGTTGCGCCCCGCACGGATGGTCCTCGTGGGTGACGCGAAGAAGCCGCTTGGCCTTCCGGCCGCGCGAGACCTGTTCGACGAACCGGTCGAGCATGACCTCGCAGAGGGTGTACGACGCGCCGTGACGCCGCGCGAGCACCCGCATCGGCCAATCGCTGTAGCCGCTTAGCGCGGCCTGTGTGACGGGAAAGCCGATTCGCAGCGAGCCGATGGTCAGGGGTGCGTAACTCTCGGGCATGGCGTTTCGTGATGGGACGATGCAAACCTTGGCTCTGATAGAGTTGTCGCGCGTTTCGTGCCGTTTACGGCAAGAGTCCTTTCAAGGATGGGCGAGTTGTTGACTCGGATTGGCGCGATGCAATTCACGGGCCGCTCTTGGGCAAGAGGGCCAGAACCGAGGCGCTGGGTCGCGCGAGCACATGGGCGGCGATCAAGTTTCCCAAGCCCTCGACCTTTCGGCTTCCGGCCTCCACCGCAGCGGTTACGGCGGCCAGATCGCCCCGGATAACAATCGTCACGTAGCCGCCGCCAAGTTTCTCCTTGCCCACAACCTCGACATTGCCGGCCTTGCAGGCCGTGTCGATCGCCTCGAAGGCGGCCGTGAAACCTTGCGTCTCGATGAAACCCAACGCAATGGACTTGCCTGTCATGTTGAATGAATCCTTCTGGTTGTCGCGTGTTGCCACGACCTCATATTCGGGGAAAAAGACCACGTCCTGCTCGATCAGCGGATTGTATTCGCGTGGCGATTCGATGCCTCGACGCGCCACTTCGTCGGGACGCGCGATCACGATCGAAGTGGNNCGATGTCCGGCGGCCACCGCCGTCTCGACCGACTCGACGCGGCCCGCGATCTTGAGGACGATGCCGCAGAAATCGTTCAGTTCGGCCTGGATCACGCGGATGGGCGCGGCCTTCTCCATGGCATCGAGCGCCGCCACGGCGGGCACGAGACCGATGGTTTCAAGCACCCCCAGTGCTTCGTTCACAGGACACCCCGCTGGCGAAGCTCGTGGACGACGTTCGCGGTGATCTGGGCCACGCGGTCACGATCGATCGAACCGGTGCGCTGGGGGCAGCCTTCGGCCGGCGGCTCGACATAGCCCGACTCCGACAATATGCACTGGAGCACCCTCTGAAGCGCGGCGCGGTCGATCCGCTGGGTGTCGCTCATGGGCTGGCGGCTCTGGCCGACGGCGAAGCCGCGAAGCTCGACCCCCGCCCGAAAACCCTCGGGGAAGTCGGCCGAGTAGAGCATGGCGTCGAACAGTTCGAGCAGCCGGTATTGTAGGGTCATCGCTTCGGCAATCTGCCCGGCGCGAACCAGATCGAACAGCCGGCGTGTCAGCTCGGGCACCACGCCGCTGATCGCGTTCGTCCCGCCGTCGCATCCAATCAAAAACATGGGCACCAACACCAATTCCCAGCCGGTAAGGAAGGCGAAGTCGGGCCGAATCGGCCGCACGGCCTGGATCATTCGCATCATGAACGGCACGTCGCCCGACGAGTCCTTAATTCCCACGATCCGATCGAATTCGGCCAACCGGCGGATGGTCGGCACGTCGATGGGACTGGCGAACATGGGGATATTGTAGAGCGTCACGTCGATCGGACTGTTCAGGGCGATCTCGCGGAAATAGGCGTAAACCGATTCGGGACTCAGGCGGTAGTAGTACGGCGAGACGATCGCGACGGCCCGGGCTCCATATTCGGCGTACGTCTCACAGGAGGCGATAGTCTCGCGGACATTCGCTTCGGCCGCGCCGGCCAGCACGGGGACTCGGCCGGCCGCCTGATCGCACACGATACGAACGATCCGACGGCGTTCCTCGGGCGAAAACCGGACGAACTCGCCGGTCGAGCCATTGGGATACAGCCCGTGGACCCCTTTGCCTATAAGCCACTCGATGTAGCGTCGCAACTCGGCCTCGCAGATGTTGCCCTGGCCGTCGAGTGGCACGATGTGCGGGGTGAAAATGCCCTCTATTTTTGCAGACATCGGTTCACAATCCTGGTGGGGGGTAGGTTCGGGGCGTCATGTCGACTGGCGGCGTGTCTCGAAATCTATCATAACATATCATATCGAAACGAACTCTCCGAAAGCAGGGGGGTTTATTTTGTGGCTGAACGGCATTTGTTAAGGTGGTAACTGTGGGAAAAGCCCCCGCGGCGTGTCCCTTCGCGAGGAAAGTGGGAAT
The DNA here is from genome assembly GCA_003532715.1 of Planctomycetaceae bacterium. Classification (GTDB taxonomy): domain Bacteria; phylum Planctomycetota; class Planctomycetia; order Pirellulales; family Thermoguttaceae; genus UBA11386. Next base: position 3,802 of record DOEZ01000246.1, on the reverse strand, counting down.
CACACCATGCCGATTCGTTTTCCGTGCCAGCAGTGCGGCGCACCGCTCTCGATTGCCCGACGCAAGGTGGGAGCGTCGATCGACTGTCCCAAGTGCGGCCACGCTCAGATCGTGCCATCGGAAGAGACGGCGGAATCGGCCGCGTTGGCCGCAATGGCGAACGAAGAGGAGGAGCCGGACGGCGATGAGCCGGAGGCGATCATCCTTGTCGAGGTCCCGCCGGGAACCGACACGCTGGTCGTCGCGGTGCCAACGACGGTTGTCGGCGCGGCATCGCCGGTTGCGGACGGCGGCCGAGTGGTGGCCGGCGACGAGGCCGGGCATCCCGTCGACGACGAGCCCGCGCATCCGTCGGACCGCGTCGTCGGCGAGATGGTGCTTGTCTCGCGCCACGCGATCTACGTGCAGGGGGCGCTGATCGCGGCGGTCGGAATCGTCGCTCTGCTGATCGGCTATCTTGTCGGTCACGGCGTCGCGCCGCGCGATGCGGTTGACGAGGGGAACGCGGTTGAGGTCGAACAAGTCGTCGTCGAGGGGCGATTGCTCTATCGGCCGGGCGACAGGATCGAGGGTGATGAGAACGCGGTGGCCCTTTTCTTGCCGCACGACAGGCAGCCGAACAGTCGGATCGAGACGCCCGGGATTCGTCCAGAGGACTCGCCGTCGCCGGGCTACACCAGTCTGCAAAAAATCCACGAGTTAGGCGGAGCTTATGCCAGGGCCGATGCCGGCGGGGAATTCTTGGTGAACCTGCCAAGGACGGGAGTGTATTACGTCTTGCTCATTTCATCGAACGCGCGGCGGCCCGACGGAGCGACCGTTCGCGAAACGGACCTGGCGACGCTCGATGCGTACTTTCGCCGGCCCGAGTATCTTATCGGGTCGCAAAAGTATCGGCTCACGGTCGTAACGCTTTCGGGCTTCGCGCCGATCGAACATGATTTCGGGCTCGACCGGCGGTAGTGGCCGGATTATTCACGAGCCTGCGATTTCGGCGTAGCGAAGTTGGTGTCCGTCGGGTTCGCAAGCGACGACAAGTCGTTGCGATCCTCTCGCTTGCGCTTCGGGTTGGTGTCGGGTCGCGAATAATCCGGCTTAGCCCGGCGCGTCGGCCGCGTGTCGCGTGATGGTAATCCAGAAGTCGTCCAGCGATCGTATGAGCATCAGGAGGTGGTCGATTCGGACGGGCTTGCTGATGTAGGAATGGCAATTCAGGTCGCGGGCACAAAGGATGTCTTCCTCGGCCCGGGAGGTGGTCAGGACGACGACCGGAATGCTAGACAGGGCGGCGTCGGCCTGGATGTCGGCCAGAATCTCGCGGCCGTCGCGTTTGGGCAGGTTCAGGTCGAGCAGGATCAGGTCGGGCCGGGGCGCCTCGGAGTAGCGTCCCTCGCGGCGGAGAAACGCCATGGCTTCCTCGCCGTCGATCGCGACGTGCAGATTATTGGTGAATTTCGCTTCGTTCAACGTTTGCTGAGTTTCCCAAACGTCGTCCGGATCGTCCTCGATCAAGAGCAGATCGACGGGGCGACCCACGGGCTGATTCAACATGGATGAACCTCGTGCTGGAGAGGGGTGGCCGATTGTCAGGACGACTTTTTTTCGTGCCTTGACTTCCAACACTTTAGCGGCCCCACCGCGTTTGGCAAGCCTTGGCGAGCGAACGGCCCGCGGCCGAATCGACGCTTCTTGCGGTCCACCCCATGGGACGGTCAACGGTGGGTAACTACAATGGCCGGGATGGAAGACGAACAGAAGATTGACATTATCCACGAGGAGGGGCCTTGCCTGGTGGTCAATAAACCGTCGGGGCTTCTGACCCAGGCACCGGTGGGGATCGACAGTCTCGAAGCACGGCTCAAGGATATGTTTCGTGCCCGGCTGGGGCGTTCGGGCAACGTGTATTTGGCCGTTCCGCACCGGCTGGATCGTCCGGCCTCGGGAGCCATGGTGTTCGCTCGGCACGTTCGGGCGGCGAGGTGGCTTTCGGAGCAGTTCGAGTCGCGAACCATCGAGAAGGTCTACTGGGTATGCGTGGCCGGTCGGGTCATGCCCGAGGCGGGCACGTGGCTCGATACGTTGCGGAAGGTTCCCGGTGAGCCGATGGCCGAAGTGGTGGCCGACGACCATGTCGAGGGTCGGCCGGCCGTGCTTCATTATCGCGTGCTGGGCCGCGCGGCCTGGGGCACGTGGTTGGAGATTCATCTGGAGACCGGCAGGACTCATCAAATACGGATTCAGGCGGCAACGCGCGGGCACCCCGTGCTGGGCGACGAACAGTACGGATCGACCGTGACGTTTGGAACGCGGTTTGAGGATCCGCGGCTTCGAGCCATCGCCCTGCATTCGCGACGGCTTGCGTTTCGGCACCCGATGACGCGAGAGTTGGTCGAGGTTGTGGCACCGTTGCCCGTGGCCTGGGGTTCGCTTGATTTTGATTTTGGGTGAGCGAGCGTGGGGGTCCAGGGGAGGGCAAGCCACCCGTGCCAACCGGTTATTCGATGCGTTCGGACGCACTCCACCTCGTTTCTATTGCGGAAACAACCGCAGGTGGGGCGATTGCAGCAGGCCTTGTCGGAAAAACATGAACTACTCGCTGCAATCGCCCCACCCTACCTATTGCCAGTTTGCGTGGTCGGCGGCCGCTTCCGTCGTTTTCGCGGGGTGTGACCTATAGTTCAGTAGGTTCCTAATCGGAGCAGTGGTCTCATTTCGCCGGTCGCCATCTCCTCGATCCGGCGGTCAAGCGAAACCAAGGCCCGGCGTGCAAGCACCCGGGGAGGCTCCGGTTTCGACCGACCAGCGGGCAAACCGCATCGCACCTTGAACATTCATCACCGAAGAAGAGGCATCCCATGTTGGAAGTCCTGACCGCGGCCGACAATATCGTCGAAGTGGCCTTGAAGGGGAACATTCGGTCACACGATTTCGCTCCCATTCGGCAGCACATCGACGATCTGATCGCGAAGTATGGCGCCATTCGCCTGCTGCTCGACGCGTCGGAATTCGACGGCTGGCAGGACGTCGAGGCAGCCACGGCCCATTTCCGGTTCATCCAGGAGCATCACCATCGCGTTGAGAGAATCGCCGTCGTGGGAAACCGCCAGTGGCAATACTGGTTGGCCGCCGTGGTCGGCGTCTTTCTCCATTCCGAGGTCCGATGCTTCGCGATCGAGCAGAAGGAAGAGGCGCGAAGGTGGCTTGACGAGATCGAGTGAAGCAACCGGCCCAATACTGACCCCCAATACGTCGCCTCGCTCTCCCCGGCCACAAACCGTCCACGCGGATAGCCCACCCCCCCTGGAAGGACGTCGGGGTTCCGGTATAATCGCGCCAACTCGGTTTGGAGTTGGGAGCGGCGCTACGATCCTCGATGGGGGCGTGGTTCCGTTCGAACGCGGCGCCGATCGTCGCGCGGCGCGGACAAAAGGGCCTGTCCCAGGCGCATTGACGGTCCGCAAGCATACGGTGGACATGACGAGGAACGTCGACCATGGGCTTGGAAGCATGGATCACCATCGCCACGGTTGTCGCCATTTTTGGTTGTCTCGCGTTCAATGTGGCGCCAGCCGACTTCGCGTTCCTTTTCGGGGCGGTCTTTCTTGCGGCCTGCGGCATCATCACGCCGGGCGAGGCGTTCACCGGGTTTGCGAATGAGGGGGTTTTGGCGGTTGCCGCGCTTTTTGTCGTGGCGGCCGGATTGCGCGAGACGGGCATTCTCGATCACGTCGGCCATCACGTGTTGGGGCGCGCCGCGAGCGTGTCCAGCGCGATGCGCAGGCTTGCCGTCGTCATTCTGCCC
>DOEZ01000340.1 GCA_003532715.1 Planctomycetaceae bacterium | reverse complement strand
TGGCGAGAATCACGGCGACCATGCCCAGCACGCAGGCGAACCAATGATGATCGGCGCCCGCCGCAAGGACCGCTCCGACCAAGGTAATGCCCGAAATGGCGTTCGAGCCCGACATGAGCGGAGTGTGCAGCGTCGGGGGGATCTTGGTGATGATCTCGAATCCGACAAACACGGCCAGCACGAAAACGGTCAATCCGGCCAGCAAGCCCATTTGGGACGAGCCGGCTTGGGCTGCTGCTTCAGCCGTTTCGGCCGCCGCCAACAGAGTATTTAGTACAACAAGGGAACCCATTGTGCAATCTCTCCCTAATTATCTTTCTTGACGCCGTAAATGTCTTGGGGTGGTTCGTCCGCAACCGGTTCCGGGGCCGGCTTGGCGGCCGGCGGCGCGATGCCCAACGCCTCGCACACACGCTCGTTGACGACGTGGCCACCATGGGTAATCAGTGTATCGCGGATGATCTCATCCTCGAGATCCAGTTCGACTCGCCCCTTCTTGGCCAGCAGGAGCAAGAACGTGGTGATGTTCTTGCCGTACATCTGGCTGGCGTGGGTCGCCGCGCCCGAGGCCAGATTGACCGGTCCGAGGATCGTCACCTCCTGATGAACCACGGTTTCGCCCGGCCTGGTCAGCTCGCAATTGCCGCCCCGTTCGGCCGCCAGATCCATGACGACCGAGCCGGGAGCCATCCCTTCGACCATTTCGCGGGTGACGAGGATCGGCGCCTTCTTGCCGGGTACGGCGGCCGTCGTGATTACCAGGTCCATCTCGGCGATGACGCGAGTCATCATTTCGCGCTGCTTGCGATAGAACTGCTCGTCCATCGCCTGGGCGTAACCGCCCTTGTCCTCGGCCGCGGCCGTGTCGAGCTCGAGTTCGAGGAACTTCGCGCCAAGGCTTTGGCACTGTTCCTTGACGGCCGGGCGGATATCGTAAGCGGTGACCACGGCGCCAAGCCGCTTGGCGGTGGCGATCGCCTGCAAGCCGGCCACGCCCGCTCCAACGATGAGCACCTTCGCCGGGCTGACCGTTCCCGCGGCGGTCATGAGCATCGGGAACATCTTGGGCAGCGCTTCGGCGGCCAACAGGACGGCCCGATAGCCGGCCACGGTCGCCATCGACGAGAGGATATCCATGCTCTGGGCGCGAGTGATGCGAGGCACCATTTCGAGGGCGAAGAGCGTAACTCCCGCCGCGGCATAGGGTTCGACCGCCTTGGGTTCGCCGAGCGGATCGCAACTCGCGATCAGGACGCCGCCCTTGCGGAGCCGGGGGTAGTCGTCGGCCGCCCGATCGGGGTTTGAGCCGGCCGCGCGAACCTGGAGTACGACATCGGCGGCGAACACTTCGTCGCGTCCGGTCGCGATCTTGGCGCCCTTGGCGACATACTGTTCGTCGCGGAATCCCGCGGCGAGCCCCGCGCCCGGTTCGATGACGACTTCAAATCCGGCCTTAACCAGAGGGGGTATGCCAGTGGGCACAAGGGCAACCCGCTTCTCGCCCGGAAACGTCTCTTTGGGAACAGCAACAATCATGGGCCCAACCGTGATGCAGTAGTTTGGGGATGATGGGGGTAATAGGTTTGACGTAAGCGCAGCGGATCCAGAATAGCAGATGTAGGAGGACCAGTATACTGGATACGGTTGTCAGGTTCATCAGACGCAATAACCATTTTGGCAGAGTAATGCAAATAACACAAGCCCCCCTTTGGAGCCGCACGGCCATTTTTTTGTGTCTCGGCCCTTGAAGTGGTCGCATTTCACCAAGTTCTGCCGAATCCGGGGTTGGGAACCCTTGCCGTCGAACCGATAAAGGGTTAAATTGTGTGTTTCCCTACGCTTGGCCGGCGGCACTCTGCCGGGTCCGACCGCGATGGGGCTCCATCCGGTCTCCTTCGTTTCCAGTAGTAGTGAGTGTGTTGGTGATGATGAAAACGTATATGGCCAAACCCGGCGAGGTCGAGGCAAAATGGTGGCTGGTCGATGCCACCGACAAGATTGTCGGCCGTCTGGCCAGCGACATTGCGGTTCTGTTGATGGGCAAGCACCGCCCCGAGTACACGCCCCACGTCGACACGGGCGACTTCGTCGTCGTGGTCAACGCCGAAAAGGTCGTCTTCACCGGCCAGAAATGGGACAGGAAGCGATACACCTGGTACACGGGCTACACCGGCCAGCGAAGCGAATCGGCCAAGGATCGGATGGAAAAGAATCCGGAGAAGATCCTCAGCGAGGCCGTTCGCCGCATGTTGCCCAAGAACAAACTGGGCGTCAAGATGCTCTCGAAGCTGAAGATTTATGTCGGCGACGAGCATCCGCATCAGGCACAAAGTCCCGAGCCGCGCGAGCTCGGCGTCAAATAACCACCTTTAAGACCTTTCGAGTGGAAACGCCATGGCAGAAGCCACGATTTTGGAAACCAAAGGCACGAACGACACCCTGGGCACGGGGCGACGCAAATCGTCGGTGGCGCGAGTGCGACTTCGTCCCGGCAAGGGAACGATCCTGATCAACAAGCGCCCCTTGGATGAGTATTTTCCGCGGATCCAGCACCGCAACGCCGTGCTCGCCCCGTTGGTCCACACGTCGAAGACCGAATCGGTCGACGTGCTCATTCGCGTGCATGGCGGCGGCCAGACCGGTCAGGCCGGCGCCTGCTTGCTGGGCATCGCGCGAGCGCTGAAACGAATGGACTCCGATCTGGAAGAAGCCTTGCGCGATTCGGGCCTTCTGACCCGCGACAGCCGCGAGGTCGAACGCAAGAAGTACGGGCTCCGCGGCGCGCGGCGCGCCACGCAGTTCTCGAAACGTTAAACGGTTGCCGGCAACGGACGAGAACGACGGTTCGAACAAACCACGACCCACGTCTTGCCAACGCAAGGCGTGGGTCGTTTTTCGCGCGCGGTTCCTGTAGAATGCACTCATGCACACGCCGTCACCCGCTTCCGATGCCCCGGAATTCTCGCCTCGCCGCGATTCGCGTTCACCCGACGGCGACCGAAAGGCGTTGTGGGGTCTTCTGCTTTGCGTCGCCGCCGCGCTGGGCTATTCGGTGGTCAATGCGTGCCTCCGCAAACTGACCGACGATTGCGACCGCGTTCTGGTGATCTTCGTCAAGGAGTTGGTCACGGTTTTGGTGGTCGGGCCGTGGATTGCCATGAGCGCGTTGCGAGGCCGACGCATCATGCCCGGCAACCGCGCGCTGGCGGCGTTGGCCGTCGCCGGACTCTTAACGCAGCTTGGCGGCAACCTGCCCAACATCTGGGCGCTCTCCGTCTTGGGATTGGCCGTCGCCATTCCGATCATGTCGGGCACGAATATGGTGGGGACGGCCATTTTGGGCCGCGTCTTCCTGGGCGAGCGCGTCTCGCCGAGGACGATCGGGGCGATCGGCATGCTGTTTGCCTCGATTCTCTTGCTGCGGATGGCCGCCGGCGAAACCGATCGCGCGCCGGTCGGGCTGAGCCTCGCCACGCTGGCCGTTCTGGCGTCGTGCGGCGCGGGGATCGTCTACGCCGTTCTGGTCGTCGTCATCCGCCGCAACGTCACGCACGACACGCCGATCAGCGCCGTCTTGTTCCTGGTGACTGTCATGGGCGTCGTTAGTCTCGGCCCGTGGCTCGCGACGCACGGCGGCATCGACGTGGTGCGCAACACGGCAGCGACGGATCACGCGCTGATGTGGTTCGCCGGGCTGCTGAACCTGCTGGCGTTCGTCGCGTTCACGCACGGCCTGCGCTGGACCCGGGCGGCCCACGCCAACACGATCATGACCTCGCAAGTCGTGCTCGCCGCCGTGTTCGGCGCGGCCCTGTTCGACGAGCGAATCAGCCTCTGGATGGTCGCGGGCGTTTGCCTGACCATCATCGGCATGATCCTGATCGGCCGCGAAGTCCGCCTCGAACCCGAAACACCCGAAACGCCCATTTGACGGGGTCCGACTCGGTTTCTCCTTGCCCGATGGGCCCCCCGCGCGGTACAATGGCCGATTCGTTTCACCAGAGCCACCAGCTTGCCGCAGCAGCCTTATGCCCGTTTCCGACGTTGTCGTCAAAGGCGCCCGCGAACATAACCTCCGTGGGGTCGATCTCGTTCTGCCCCGGAACCAGTTGATCTGTTTCACGGGGGTAAGCGGCTCGGGCAAGAGTTCGTTGGCCTTCGACACCCTCTACGCCGAGGGCCAACGCCGCTACGTCGAAAGCCTGTCGAGCTACGCCCGGCAATTCCTCGGCCAAATGCCCAAGCCCGACGTCGATCTGATCGCCGGGCTGAGTCCCTCGATTTCGATCGCCCAAAAATCGACCGGCCAAAGCCCGCGAAGCACGGTCGGCACGATCACCGAAATCCACGATTACTTGCGCGTACTCTACGCTCGGGTGGGCACCGGCCATTGTCCCGAGTGCCACCGCCCGATCACGGCCCAAACCCGCGAGCAAATTCTCCAGCAAATCCTCGACCTGGGCGCGTCGACCAAGGTTCTCGTTCTTGCTCCGCTGGTCCGCGGGCAGAAGGGCGAGTTTCGCGATCTGTTCGAGAGCCTGTTGAAGCAAGGTTTCGTCCGCGCGCGGGTCGACGGCCAGGTCGCCCGGCTAACCGACGATTTGCGTCTCGAACGCCAGATGCGCCACAACATCGAGGTGTTGGTCGATCGGATCACGGTCAATCCGAGCCAGCGCGGCCGATTGGCGGAGGCGGTCGAACTGGCGTTGAAACTCGGGCAAGGCAACCTGATCGTCGCGCGCGACTCGGAGGGCGGTGAGAGCCCGACAAGCGGCAAGGGCGCGACGCGCGGCGATGGCGAGCCGGGCGGCAAGGGCGCGGCCGCCGGCGACTTGGCTCTTTCGGCCCACTACGCCTGCACGCATTGCCAGAAGAGCTTCGAGCCGCCCAGCCCGCAGCTTTTCAGCTTCAACAGCCCCCAAGGCATGTGCCCCGAGTGCCAAGGCTTGGGCGAGATCTACGGTTTCGATCCGGAGCGGCTCATCGCCGACCCGGCCAAGTCGTTCCAGCAAGGATGTTTCGAGCTGATCGGCCCCTGGCGCGGCATGGGCCGATGGCGGCGGCACATCTATCGGGGCGTGGCAGACACGCTCGAGCGTGAATACGACCTCGAATCGGGCACGGTGCTCGAAACGGCGTGGGAGGAACTCGACCCGCGCGTGCGGCACGACCTGCTTTGGGGCACCGGCGATCGGCACATCACCTATACGTGGCGAGCCGGCGCGGCCGGCCGCAAATGGGGCGGCCATTTCGAGGGAATCGTCCCGAAACTTCTCTCGCAGTATCGCACGTCGCGAAGCGGCATGCAGCGCCGCGCGCTCGAGAAATACATGAGCGTCGTCGCATGCGTCCATTGCGGCGGCCGGCGGCTCAACCCCCAGGCGTGCTCGGTTACGCTCGCGAGCCGCGCGGCCCCGTTGGCCGACCAGCCCGAGCGGTCGCTGCCCGAGGTGTGCCACCTGTCGATTCTTGAAGCGAAGGCGTTTTTCGGCGAGCTCGAACTCGACGCGACCGGCCAGGCCATCGCCGCCGAGGCCATCAAGGAAATTCGCGGACGGCTCCAATTCCTCGGCGACGTCGGGCTCGATTACCTCTCGCTCGAACGGACCGCGCCGACGCTGTCGGGCGGCGAAATGCAGCGCATCCGGCTGGCCGGCCAGATCGGGTGCGGGTTGGTCGGCGTCCTCTACATCCTCGACGAACCGTCGATCGGGCTCCACCCTCGCGACAACGACCGGTTGCTCGACACGCTCGCGCGGCTCCGCGACCAGGGCAACACGGTGCTGGTGGTCGAACACGACGAAGACACGATGCGCGCGGCCGACCATATCGTCGATTTTGGCCCTGGGCCGGGCGTCCGGGGGGGGCACGTGGTCGCCACAGGCTCGCCCGACGAGGTCATCGCGAACCCCAAGAGCCTGACGGGCGACTACCTGGCCGGCCGGCGGATCATTCCACGCCGGGCCACCCGGCGGCCGATCGGCAAGAACAAACTGGTCGTTCGCGGCGCGACCCACAACAACCTCAGAAACGTCGACGTCGAAATCCCGTTGGGCGTGCTGGTGTGCGTCACGGGTGTATCGGGCTCGGGCAAGAGTTCGCTGGTTAGCGACATTCTGGTCGAGGCGCTCCGTCGCGACCTGAACCACGGGGGCGGCCAGCCCGGCGCGCACCAACGCATCGAGGGCCTAAAACACCTCGACAAGATGATCGCGATCGACCAGTCGCCGATCGGCCGCACTCCGCGAAGCAACCCCGGCACGTACATCAAGGTTTTCGACGAGAACCGCGCCCTGTTCGCCCAGCTTCCGCAGTCGAAGGCGCGCGGCTACAAACCCGGCCGGTTCAGCTTCAACGTTCCGTCGGGCCGGTGCGAGGCGTGCGAGGGCAACGGCGCGACGAAACTCGAAATGGACTTTTTGGCCGACATCTGGGTCACCTGCCCGGTCTGCAAGGGCCATCGCTTCAACCACGAGACGCTCCAGGTCCAGTTCAAGGGCCGCTCGATCGCCCAGGTCCTCGAAATGGACATCCAGGAGGCGTTGGGCCATTTCGAGAACATCCCCAAGATTCACGACAAGCTGCAAACGCTACACGACGTCGGCCTCGACTACATCAAGATCGGCCAGCCTTCGCCGACGCTTTCGGGCGGCGAGGCGCAGCGCGTCAAACTTGCGCGCGAGCTGACCAAGAAAAGCACCGGCCGCACATTCTACACGCTCGACGAGCCGACCACCGGGTTGCACTTCGCCGACGTCGAAATGTTGCTCAAGGTATTGCACGACTTCGCCGACGCGGGCAATACGGTGCTCGTGGTCGAACACAACCTTGAAGTCATTAAGACGGCCGACTGGATCATCGACCTGGGCCCCGAAGGCGGCGCCGATGGCGGCCTGTTGGTCGCCCAGGGCACGCCCGAGGAGGTCGCCACCAACCCGGCGTCGTATACCGGCGTTGCCTTGGCTCGGTTGTTGGCGAGGGAGGTACAGGCGGCGGGACAATCCAGTGTGCCACTGGCGGCACGCAAGGCAAACAGCGGCCGTCCCCGTCGCGTCGGGCCGACTGACGTTATTCAAGTCCGCGGCGCCGAGCAGCACAACCTCAAGAAGATCGACGTCGACATCCCGCGCGATCGCATGACCGTCTGCTGCGGCGTGAGCGGTTCGGGCAAGACGTCGCTCGCCATGGACACCATTTACGCCGAGGGCCAGCG
>DOEZ01000422.1 GCA_003532715.1 Planctomycetaceae bacterium | reverse complement strand
GGATTACCATATTGCATCCGCTGGGCAAGCATCAGATGAGTCTCCAGTTCTGCAAGGGAGCCTTGGGCGATTCCGAGGTAGCGGGCAAAATCCTTCGTTGAACCGATAGCGTGTCCTTCGGCGATGTTGGCGGGAATGGAGACGGCGGCACGCTCAATCTGACTGCGAAGACCGTAGGTCTCGTGCTTCGGGAACCCGTTTGCCAAGCGATAAACATCTTCCGCCAACTGCATTCCTAGTTGCCACACCCTCAATTGGCGGAAATTCTTCCCATCCATCACCTGCACCCCCAATCCCTAATCCCCAATCCCTAATCCCTCTTAAAACTGATGAAGGAATCGTACGTCGTCCTTATAAAACTCGCGAATGTCCGTGACGCCGTGGCGGCGCATGCAGATGCGCTCGATCCCCAGGCCGAAGGCCAGTCCCGACACTTCCTCGGGGTCGTAGCCGACGGCTCGCAGGACGTTCGGATCGACCATGCCAGCGCCTCCGAACTCGATCCAGTCGCCGCCCCAGCTCATGTCGACCTCGACGCTCGGCTCGGTGAACGGGAAGAACGAGGGGCGGAACCGAATCCGCACGTCGTCTTCGAAGAAGCTCGCGGCGAACAGCCGAAGGATGCTCTTCAGGTCGGCCATCGTCACGTGGCGGTCGATCAGAAGCCCTTCGATCTGGTGGAACATCGGGTAGTGGGTCGCGTCGGCCGTGTCGGGCCGATACACCCGGCCCAGCGAAATGATCCGCACCGGCGGCGCGGTCTTCTCCATCACCCGAATCTGCACCGTACTCGTCTGGCTCCGCAGCATCCATTTGGTGGGCGTGTCCAGATAGAAATTGTCCAGCGGATCACGCGCCGGGTGCTCGAGTGGAATATTCAGCGCGTCGAAGTTGTGCCAAAGATCCTCGACCTCCGGCCCCTCGGCCACGGTGAACCCCAGCCGGCCCATGATGTCGACTAGCTCGTCGATCGTCTGCGTGATCGGGTGAAGGCGGCCCAGCGCGGGACGGACGCCGGGAAGGGTCGGATCGAACCCGCTCGATGCGGCGGGACGCACGACCTCGACCAACGCCGCCTGTCGCGTCTCGAATGCCTCGCCGATCGCCTGCTTGACCTCGTTGAACCGCTTGCCGGCAGCCGGCTTGTCGGCCTTGTCGACTTGGCCGAGCCCTTTTTGCACGTCTTTGAGCCGCCCGCTTTTCGCGCCGAGAAACTCGATTCTCGCCGCTTCAAGCGATTCGGCGTCGCCGGCCGCGGCGAACGCGGCGGTAGCCTGTTCGAGAAGGTCGTCGAGTTGCTTGAGAAATTCCATCAGTGCCATGGCAATTGCTCGAATAAAAAAACGAGAGGCATGCCGCGGCGCGCCTCTCGTTGGGACAATCGGATTGATTCGTTCTTACCGCGCGACGCGTCAGGCGGGCGAGCCAAGGGTCTTCTTGACCATATCGACGATCTGATCGAACGCCTCGGGATCGCGAATGGCGATGTCCGAGAGAACCTTTCGGTCCAACTCAATGCGGGCCATCTTCAGGCCCTTGATGAATTCGCTGTAACGCAACCCGCGTTCCCGAACGGCCGCGTTGATGCGGATGATCCAGAGTTTGCGAAATTCGCGCTTGCGTACGCGCCGATCGCGGAAGGCGTACGCGCCGGCACGGACGATCGTTTCCTTGGCCGTTCGCAGCAGGCTGCCGCGACCGCCACGATAACCCTTGGTCTTGCGAAAAAGTCGATTCTTGGCCCGATTGCGAGCCGCGCCTTTGGTGGTTCTCATCGTTCTACCTGTTTATCCAGCGAGAGCAAGGCCCTTCCCGTCAAGGAAGCGTTTGTTGCCCGTCCCGCGAAACGGCCCAATGGGGGTTCGTTCAGTAGCTGTTTCCGGCCAGAGCGTCGCGGACTCGGGTCGCTTCGGTCCCGTCGACGACGGTCGTCCCGCGAAGATTCCGCTTACGCTTGTGCGACATCCTCGCGGCCAAGTGGCTGGTGCCGGCTTGCCGATGCGACGCCTTGCCGGTGGCCGTGAGACGAAAACGTTTCTTGGTGCCCTTGTGGGTCTTTTGCTTCGGCATGATTTCCGTACCGCAACGAATGTGTCTGATCGATAACAGCCAAACCAAGCATTATAGAAGAATGCGGGTTCCGGCAACAGGGGGATCGACTCGTCGACACGAAAAATCGAGCGAGATCGACTCATATAACCATCAAGGGGGGTCGGCTTATCGCGGCGTCAACGTGCCGCTGATCCGTTTGCCGTGACGAGCGGGGGGGGATTCGACCTTTGCCACGTCATCCAGGCTCTCGAGTATCTGCTTGATAACCCGCTCGCCCTCTTCGACATGGGCGATCTCGCGACCGCGAAAGATTACCGTAACAAGAACCTTATTCTTGTGGAGCAGAAACTCCCGCGCGCGGCTCGTTTTGACGTCGATGTCGTGCTTGCCCGTCTTCGGGCGAACGCGGATTTCCTTGACCTTAGTCTGATGCGAGTGCGACCGATTGAGCCGCTTCTTCTGCTGGTACTTGTATTTGCCGTAATCCATGATGCGGCAAACGGGCGGCCGTTCGTTGGGGGCCACCTCGACCAGGTCCAACTCGGCCTGCTGGGCCGCCGCGAGGGCGTCGATCGTCTTCAAAATCCCAAGCTGCGCCCCGTCGGCTCCGACGACACGCACCTCCGAAACACGGATTTGCTCGTTGATTCGCTGCCCTTTCGAGCCGGTTTCCGGGTCTTTTGGTTTTACCATACGCTCTTTGCTCTCGGGTCCTGAGAATTTGTGTCGGGACGAGACGGCCGTGGCGTCGCCTCCGACAGCCCATCATGCCAATGAGTATTTCGGAACGTTTCCGTCGCGTCAACCAGTCATCCACTTAAAATTCGCCCAATCCGCCTCTTTTCGTTTTTCGTTCGTGACGCCTTGTCCAAACGCTTCCCGCAAAAACGGGCATTGCGGGGGGGTCGCCAACCGTCACCGCGAAGCCGGATTATTCACCAATTCGTAGGGTGGGTCGAGTGGAGCGAGCCCCACCAACCAACTTGGTGCGTCTCGACGCACCCTACTTCGTCTCGACGCACCCTACGGTCGTTATCGTATCGTCTTGGCGTCGATCTCTTGCTTCAGTTTCGCGACGGCCGCGTCCAGCGACATCGTGCCGAGGTCTCCCTCGCGCCGGTCTCGCAAGGCTACAGTCCCGGTCTCCGCCTCGCGATTGCCCACGACGAACATGTAGGGAATCAGCTCGATCTGGGCGTCGCGAATCTTGGCCCCGACCTTCTCCGGGCGATAATCGCTCGAAACGCGAAGTCCGGCAGCGCGCAGGGCCGCCTCGACGCTCCGGCCGTACTCCTCGAACTTCTGACTGACAACCATGACGCGAGCCTGCTCGGGCGCGAGCCACAACGGAAACGCGCCGGCGAAATGCTCGATCAGCATCCCGGTGAAACGCTCCAACGAGCCGAACGGGGCGCGGTGGATCATCACCGGCTGATGCGGATGGTTGTCGGCCCCGATGTACTCGAGGTTGAACCGCTGGGGGCTCGGCAGGTTGTAGTCCAACTGGACGGTGCCCAACTGCCATTGCCGGCCGATGCAGTCGCTGGCGATGAAGTCGGCCTTCGGCCCGTAGAAAGCCGCTTCGCCCACCTCGATCTCCAGATTCGGCAGATCCAGGTCGCGGCAGACCGCTTCCAACGCCGCCTCGGCCCGATCCCAATCTTCCGGCCGGCCGACGTACTTGTCGCTCTTCGGATCGCGAAAACTCAGCCGCACGCGATAATCGTCCAGCCCGAGCGTCTTGAGCACGAACTGGGTCATGTCGAGGCACCCGCGAAACTCGTCGGCCACCTGGTCCTCGGTGCAGAAGATATGTGCGTCGTCCTGGGTGAAACCGCGCACCCGGGTCATGCCGGTCAACTCGCCCGACTGCTCGAACCGATGCACCAAGCCCAACTCGGCGATGCGAAGCGGCAAGTCACGGTAGCTTCGCGGCTTCGACTGGTATATCTTGATATGGTGCGGGCAGTTCATAGGCCGCAACAAGAACCGGTCGCCGTCGCTCATCTCGATCGGCGGAAACTGGCTGTGGGCGTAGTACGGATAATGGCCCGACGTCTCGTAAAGCTGCACGCGGCCGATCGCCGGAGTATAGACGGGTTGGTAGCCGCGCCGGATCAACTCGCCGTAGATGAACGACTCCAGTTCGCGACGGACGGTCGCCCCCTTGGGCAGCCAAAGGACAAGCCCCGAGCCGACCTCCGGATCGATCAGGAACAACTCCAACTGCTTGCCCAACACACGGTGGTCGCGGCGTTTGGCCTCTTCGAGCCGCATGAGGTAGTCGTCGAGTTCTTTCTTGTCGAACCAGGCCGTTCCGTAGAGCCGCTGAAGCTGCTGTCGCGAGGCGTCGCCTTTCCAGTAGGCGCCGGCGACGGAGAGCAGCTTCAGCGCGCCGATCGCGCCGGCGCTGGGCACATGGGGCCCGCGGCACAGGTCGAGGAACTCGCCCTGGCGGTAGAAGCTGACCATCTCGTGCTCGTCGAGACCCGCTTCGAGGTGTTCGACCTTCAGCGTCTGGCCCAACTCGCGGCACAGCTCGACCGCCTTGGCGTGGGGCTGTTCGAGCCGCTCGAACGGCTCGTCGTCCTTGATGATCTTGGCCATTTCGGCCTCGATCTCGGGGAAGTCGTCTTCCGATAGGGGCCGATCGAGCAAGAAGTCATAATAGAACCCGTTATCGACCGTCGGGCCGAACGCCAGTTGCACTCCCTCGAACAGCCGCATCACCGCGCGGGCCATCACGTGGGCGCACGAATGACGCATCAAGTCGAGCGACGCGGCGTCCTTCTTGGTCAGTAGACGAAGGTCAACGTCGCCTTCGTCGGGAAGAAAGGCGTCGACGCCGACAATCCGGCCGTCAACTTCGGCCCCCAGCGCGGCCTTGGCCAGCCGAGGCCCGATGTCGGCGGCCACGTCGAGCGCGCGAACGCGACGAGAATACTCCAATACGTTTCCGTCGGGCAGATGGACTTTGAGCATGTTCTCCAGAGCTTCCGTCGCGTGAAATCCCCCGAGCGGACGGGCGTCGATACAAAGGACGACCCCAATAGGCTCCGCCGAGGCTGTTGTCGTAAGTATAGGCCGAAGAAGCCGTTTGTGGCAATAGCCCGGATTGTTACCGAACCAACACCAACCCGAAGCGCAAGCGAGAGGACACCAACCCGAAGCGCAAGCGA
>DOEZ01000731.1 GCA_003532715.1 Planctomycetaceae bacterium | reverse complement strand
CCGCTCGAACCCAAACGCACAATCCGCCGTCGCGTTCCGCCGCGCCCAGGCAAATGTCCTCGCGCCACGGACTGGCAAGGACTCCCCGGGAGCACATCCGGGCGAACAGCACCGAAGTGCGGCCGAAACTGCCGTCGTGGTAGTGGCGATTAACCGTGCCGTCTTCGCGTTGCCGCGCCCACATCTGGGGAATCGTATGCGCGACCCACTCCTCGACGCCATCGACCGGATACCGTGCTAGCAGGACCATGGCGTTTTCGAGAAAATCGGCGAAGTAGTCACTGCTGCTATTATAAAAAATATCCTCCTTAAATCGCGTATTGTCCGAATAGTGCTTCGGCAGCGCGGCAAGCGCTTTCTTGATGCGTTCTCCGTAGCGGTTTCCTCCCGTCACCATGTCATAGGTGCAGTGCGAGTTGCACATGTATCCCCAGTTGGTGTTCGTTCCGCGTTCTTTGTTTTTTAAGCCGACGCTAAGGACTTTGCCGTCGCGGGGATTGATGATATTCGCAAACATCCCGTCGGGCATTTGTCCCACTTCCATCACTCGGTCGAGCAACTCGCGAAGCGGCACCTCGTAACGCGCCGCCTTGGTCGGATCGGCGCGATGCGTCATGGCAAACATCTCGGCCAGACCCGGCGTAATCTCGCCGCCGTGGTCGCGTAGCCGAAGCGTCGCGAGTTTGTGCGGCGGGTTCTCGAACAGGTAGTACTCTCCGATCCGCTCGGCCCACTGGCGGTATTTCTCCTCGCCCGTCATGGCATGCAGACGCGAACAGATCTGCAACATGTTGCCGCATACCTCGATGTTTCCGGGCAGATTGCCCGACGGCGATTCGACGTCGGCTCGTGTCATGATCTCGTCACTCAACTCGGTCATTCGCTCGAACCAGGGGTTGTCGGTGCCGAGGATCTCGGTGATCCGCAAGAGGCCGTCGCGGCACCACTCCGATGCGCTAAACAGGCAACGTTCCAGTGACGGCTCGGCGCGTCTGAACGTGAACGTCTCGAGGTCGAGATCGTCGGGCAGAACCCCGATTCTCTGTGCGCGCGCGCGCTCGGTCGTCAGTGCGAGCTTCAGAGGGCCGTCCATCGCTTCACGGTTAACAAACGCGGCGTCGAGGACCAAGGAGGAGTAGATGTCGGCGGCCGAATTGGCGACGGTCCAGAACGGGGGTCCGTCATAGCGCTGCGGAACGAGTCCGGTTTCGGGATCGATCTTCTTGAGCCAGGCATTGAGCACGCGGTCGACGCGCCGCAATGCGTCGCGGTGAAGCTTGCCTCGTTGCTCGGCAAGGCGCCACGCCGCCTCGGCCCCGTCGTCGGCTCGTGCAACGCCGTGCGAAACCGCGCAAGCGAGGGTGAGAAGGGCAAGAACCAAACTCCATCGCGAAATCATGATGACTCTCTCTTTCGGTTTAATCATTTAACTCAAACGTAAACGGTTCATTACTCTGTTTGACCTCGACTTCGAAGCCGCTTGTCTCGGGAAATGTGTATTTCTCGGGAATGAGCGACCGGCTGTAACCTCCCTCGGAATCGGCTCCCGATGGATGAGTGTCGGGGTTCTGGTGTTCGGCACAAACGATTCTCACACGATGTCGGCCGAGGATGGCTCCGTCGTGTTCTCCGTACGTGGAGAGGCGAAAGGTGCCGTCCGCCTGGATTCGCCCCGTGGCACGCGGTCCTACTTCGGGCTGAAATGAGACGCTGCCGAACTTAACCGGAGCATTTCGGTAAATGACTTTTCCCTCGACGGGCGCGACCGAATGTCGGTCGCTACAGCCAGTCAGTCCCACAAGCAGGGCAACGGCCCAAATGGACATGCCGAAGTGACGACGCGACTCGTGGGCAA
Organism: Planctomycetaceae bacterium; assembly: GCA_003532715.1. GTDB lineage: Bacteria > Planctomycetota > Planctomycetia > Pirellulales > Thermoguttaceae > UBA11386. Next base: position 5,221 of record DOEZ01000731.1, on the reverse strand, counting down.
GTACATGTTCAGCCATGTGTGATGATTTCTTTCTGCAGGTCCGTTGAAATCGCAATCGGAGGAGCAACGCACATCTCGCGTTTGGTTAGTCGAACCGGAAGTCGATTTCCTGGCCATTCATCGTCGCCATCGCCTTGTAGACGGTGAATTCCATGTCTTCCATGAAGAAGCTAACGCTTCCGTCCGCCATGGTGAAGTGACAGCCTCCCGGATGAAAACTGCCGAACGGCAACCAGTTTGGCGGAACGTTATCGGCTGTTCGATCCAACTTGGTGTTAATCTGATACACAACGGTTTTCATGGAGAACGAGGCGGCATCCGTGCTCGTCGAAAGCCAGGCTCGAACGCTACCCGGCGGATCGGCGTACCTTCCATTCTCAAAGTCGATGTGATTGAACTCGCCAAGGGCTAGGGTTCTACTGAGTCCGTCGGTGATCTCGGAAAGAGGACACACTCGCGCCCATGAGAAGATGCCATTTATTGGCATGTTGCCACGGCTGCTGCAATTGATCGATTCGGCATTCTCTCCCGTTAATAGCGGGAGACGTCCCGACACGCCCATATACGTTCGCAATGACCCGATGCCATTAGTGCCGGTGGTCGATTCGTTGACGATCTGGTCAAAGGGCCAACTTGGACAGATGTAATTCGGGATGACGCTGTATCGATAGGTCTGGTGATAGTGCGTCAACTGGTTGAGGTCGATTGCGTCAAATATCTCCTGCTGCTCCATGTAGGGCAACAGGTAGACGAAGAGGCCTGGCTTGCCGTAACTCGAGCCTTTTGGCATATCGGGGCAGCCGGACGGAAACACGTTTCCATTGGCCGACGTATAGTTGTGCAATGCGAGTCCCATTTGCTTCATGCCGTTGGCGCACTGAATACGTCGGGCGGCCTCGCGCGCGGCCTGCACCGCCGGGAGCAGAAGGGCGATTAGAATACCGATGATGGCAATCACCACCAGAAGCTCCACGAGCGTAAACCCTCGAATGCCTCGAACCGAGGCGTGCTCTCCATATCGAGAATCGATCCTCATGACGTTCTTCCCATGTTCCAGATACAATTTGCTTCGTGAAAGCACCGTGCGACCACGCTCCTCGCGAGGAGCCATTTCGAGATGCGAGACGCTCGTCTCGACTTGCCAAAACGGGGCCGCGCCTCTTCTCTGTTCCGCGGCATTTGGGCCGTCGATGCTCTTGCGATTCCCGCCCCCCGCGGAAACCGCAAGAGCCGAAGGCGAGCCGACGATTATCTCCTTCGCGACGCAACCATGATCGTTCCCAACAGTCCGATCAAGAGAGCACCGATGGAAGGCTCGGGAATCGCCACCAAGGCAATGCTGTTTCCGCCATAGGCAAACTCGACGAAGTAGCCCGTCGGGACGGTCTCCATGGCGACGGTTGGATTCTCGCCGACAAGCTCGCCGTAGGTCGCAAACACGTAGGCATTCTCCGCCAACGCGATTGCCGCGGGGGCAATGTCGGCAAATTGGAGCGTACCGCCGGATAGGTCCAACTGCCCGGTGACGCCGAGCACGTCGATCGCGCCGGTACCGCTGTCGTACTCAATATCGAGCACGCCCGAGAGAGTGGCATTTCCACTTACCAGAAGCGTGCCGATACTCGTTCCCGGAGCGACCGTGCTCTCGTCGGCGCCGAGGAGGTTCGCGATGCTGCCGGTGCCCATCAGCACGGCGTCGCTTTGAAGTGCCACATCGCCTCCGAGCGATCCGGTGACCGCCAGGGTGCCGGCCTGGACGTCGGTGAGGCCGGTGTAGGTGTTCGCGCCGGCCAAGGTGAGCGTGCCGAGTCCCTGCTTCCGCAGGCCGCCGTCGTCGGCGTTCGGAGCAAGCGTGATATCAATCACCGAGGCGTTGGCCGAGGCCCCGCCTCCCACAAGCGTCGCGGAGAGCACATCGTCCTCGGCATAGCCCGTGCCGGGATTCGTGACGGTAACGCCCGTCACTACGCCGCCCGAAACGGTCGCGACCGCCGTGGCGCCCTTACCGCTGCCGCCGGTGATCTGAACGACCGGGGAACCTTGATATCCGCTTCCGCCCGACTGGAGTGTAATGCTCGAAACGCCGTGGCCCGTCATGGCTTGAAGGGGGGCGGAAATCACAATATCATAGCCGTCCGTGTCGATCGCGCCGCCTTCGGCGCCGATGAAGATCCCGCCGGGGGCGGATCCCCATCGCGTGAAGTGGGTCGCGGGATCAGCCGGATCGGCCGTGCTCGCGTTTGGCTTCAACGTACCGCCATGGAAGGTGAAGACACCTTCTCCGGTGGTGGCTAGGTTATTCATGTATGGCGCGGTCAAAACCCCACCCGTGTTCAGGTTCAGATATCCCTTGGTACTCGCATTTCTGGCGACGGACACATACTCCGTCGAAATCACGGTGGTGGTTCCACTGAGTTCAATCTGTCCCCAAGCGCCGGAACCGCCTCCGGCCCAAAGGACGCGGTCACAGTTGATTGTCCCACCCTTTTGGTTGAATAATCCAATTCCGCTTGTCCCGGAGCCCACGCGAATGCCGTACGAGCTGATGTTCATCACGGTTCCCGCCTCTTGCTCGATGACGCCGACGCCGCCGGAGGACGCGCCAGGGGAGAGTCCGGTCCCCGTGAATTCTCCGGCGGCGAGCCGGTAGTAGCCAAAGGCGCCGTTCGCCAAACCGGCGTACACAGCGCCGCCCGAACTGAGTGTGCCGCCGGTTTGGTTAAACACTCCCACCGAAGAAGCGCCGATTCCAAGTCTCAGGTGCGTGCCGGCAGTGAACGTGCCGCCACTTTGGTTAACCGTTCCGTTGGCACTTGGTTCGTAGCCGATGCGAACCTCGGAACTGGCGGGAGTCGTTACCGAACCGTCGGACAGATTCAAAACCCCATACGCTCCCGTGTTCCGGCCCACGTAGAGGTAACCGCCGGTGGCGTACGCTCCACCGGCACTGACGTTGAGCGTGCCCGTGCTGCCGGAACCATAGCCCAAACCAAAAGCGCCGGTCGTAAGACTTCCGCCGGTTACGTTCACGATGCCCTCGTTTGCGGTACCCTCGCCGATGTACCATGTGCTGGCGGTGGTTAGAGATCCACCAGTGAGAACATTGAGCGTTCCAGTGCCCTTGGCCAGCGGCGGATCCAATGCGCCACCCTGATCCGCGCCCACGTAGAGTCGACTGATGTTCGCGGCCGCGGTGGAGATGTTCGCATAACTGTTGTTCTGGATGACTCCGTAATCACCCGAAGCGGGATACACATCGCCGTTCCAGTTCAGGGGATTGGTGAAGTCGTTGTCGCCAGCGTCGTTGTCCCAGAAGACCAGGGCGGCATGCGCGGGCAAGGCCCATGCGAAGACTGCGATTAGTAAGAAACACGTGAGGTTCGGATGTCGATTCATAGAGTCGCTCCACACAATACGGAGGAAGGATAGGGTTACTGATTGCCTCAACGCTGTTCTTTCTGTCGTTGATACTATCGTTTCCGCCTGATCCAAGCCACGCTCAGCAGGCCGCCAAGGACTGTGATAAGCGCGGACGGTTCGGGAACGCCGGCTGCCTCGGTGGCCGCACTCACGCCCCAGTTGGCCGCAAGGATCGACGCGTCGATCGCATTGACCCATCCGTCACGGTTGAAATCGCCCATTTCCCAAGAGGCGGTCGGGCCGACACCCCAGTTTGCGGCCAGAAACTTGGCGTCCGCTTCGTCGATCGTACCGCTGTTGTTGGCGTCGCCCGGGATCGGGTCGCTGCCCGTGACCAACAAGGCGATCGAGTTGCCGTCATACGCGTAATCAACCGACCAACCAGAGTGAAGACCCACATGGACGGCCGGGTCGCCCGTCAGACTGCCGTACGTGGCAAATACGTATTCGCCCTCGGCGAGCGAACCGGCGCCCAGGTCGCTGAAGCTGAACGTCGCGCCGGTCAAATCCAACTCTCCAACGATGCTCAGCAGGGCGATGGTATCGTCGTCGCTGTTGTAGGCGACGCCGAGCGTTCCATCGAGGTCGACATTGCCGCCCACCGTGCCGCCGTTACCCATCAACACCGCGTCCGTCTGGACGTCGACATCGCCGAGCAAGGAGCCGGTGAGATTCAATGCCCCCGCTTGCACGGTCGTAACTCCGGCATAGGTGTTCGCACCGGCCAGAGTAAGCGTGCCGAGCCCCTGTTTTGTCAGCCCGCCGTCGGCCGCATTGGGGGCCAAGCTTACAAGGTCCGCCTGGGCGGAAGTCGAAGGTCCACCGCCCAGAATCTGCACGGTAAGGAAGTCGTCCGGGGCATAGCCGGTACCGGGATTGGTGATGGTAATGCCCGTCACCACGCCACCCGACAGGGTCGCGAGAGCGGTGGCGCCTCGGCCGCTGCCACCGGAAATCCGCACAACTGGAGAACCTACATAACCGCTGCCCATGTCCCAGAGTGCTATGCTCGATACGCCATGGCCCGTCATGGCTTGCAGGGGTTCGGAAATCACGATGTCATAGCCGTCCGTGTCGATGGTGCCCCCCTCGGCGCCGATTACGATGGAAATGTCACCCGTCGCGCCGGGCTGTCGCCGCATGAAATGGGTCGCTGGATCGGCCGGATCGGGCGTGCTCGCGTTCGCCTTCAACGTGCCGCCAAGGAAGGCGAAGACGCCTTGTCCACCGCCTTCCTCAGTGGCATAGAACTGCACGTTCGGCGTGGTGAGAGTGCCCGTCGCGTTCAGATTAAGATATCCGAAGCTTCCCGCATGTCTGCCAACGGAGGTATACTCCGCAGCCGTAACGGTCGTGGTTCCACTGAGTTCGATCTGGCCCCAACTGCCGCTGCCGTTGCCTCCCGCCCAGAGGACGCGTTCAAGATTGGCTGTTCCGCCCTTTTGGTTGAACAACCCGATTCCGCTTGTCCCGGAGCCCACACGAATGCCGTAAGTACCGATGTTCATCGTGGTTCCGGCCTCTTGCTCAACGACACCCACGCCACCGGAGGCCGCGCCGGGCGAGAGTCCGGTCCCTGTAAATTCTCCGGCGGCGAACCGGTAGTAGCCGTAGGCGCCATTCGCCAAACCGGCGTACACAGCGCCGCCCGAACTGAGTGTGCCGCCGGTTTGGTTAAACACTCCCACCGAAGAAGCGCCCACTCCAAGTCTCAGGTGCGTGCCGGCAGTGAACGTGCCGCCAATTTGGTTAACCGTCCCGTTGGCGCTTGCTTCATAGCCGATGCGAACCTCGGAACTGG